>USQA01000094.1 GCA_900556695.1 uncultured Clostridium sp. | reverse complement strand
TATATATAAATAAAATTAATGAAAGGAGTAGAAAAAATGGCAATTAGAAATCTAAGATATGAAGGAGACGAAATATTAAAAAAGAAATCAAGAGATGTAGAAATAATAGATGAAAAATTACAAATATTAATAGATGACATGATAGAAACAATGCACAAATACAATGGTGTAGGACTAGCAGCAGTACAAATTGGAATTTTAAAAAGAGTAATTGTAATAGATTTATATGATGATAAAGGACCAATTGCGTTAATAAACCCAGTTATATTAAAAACAAAAGGAAAACAAGAAGTTGATGAAGGATGCTTAAGTTTTCCAAACAAATTTGCAAAAGTAATAAGACCTGCTGAAGTAGTAGCAGAATATACGGATAGAGAAGGAAAAAGAAAAAAGATAAAAGCAAAAGAATTGTTAGCCCAAGCAATATGCCATGAGGTAGATCATTTAAATGGAGAAGTATTTGTTGATAAAATTGTACCAGGAACAATGGAATATATAGAACCTGAGAAATAAAAAAAGTTGCCACTGGGGACGGACCTTTTTGGCAATTTTGAACTTTATTATAATTCAATAATATAATGTTTTACGTTCATCCCCAACTATGTAAAAGACTGTATATAAAATTTAGTAATAGAACTAAATTTTATAACATTCTTTAACTTGTCGGTCCCCACAGCACTCACTTTAAAACATTATATTATTGAATTATTGTGTGTGAAAATCATATAAATTGCCAAAAAGGTCCGTCCCCAGTGGCAATGAAGGAGGATTAATAAATGAAAATAATTTTTATGGGAACGCCTGATTTCGCAAGAGATAGTTTAGAAGCGGTTTATAATGCTGGATATGAAATTATAGGAGTTGTAACAAATCCAGATAGACCAAAAGGAAGAGGAATGAAAATGATTCCTTCACCAGTAAAAGAATTTGCATTAGAAAAAGAATTAAAAATATATCAACCTGAAAAAGTAAAAAATAATATAGAATTTATAGATGAGATAAAAAGTTTAAATCCAGATGTTATTTGTGTTGTTGCATATGGGAAAATTTTACCAGAAGAAATATTAAATATACCAAAATTAGGCTGTATAAATGTTCATGGATCTTTGTTACCAAAATACAGAGGAGCTGCGCCAATACAATGGGCAATTTTAAATGGTGATAAAGAAACTGGTGTAACAACAATGTATATGGACAAAGGAATGGATACAGGGGACATGATTTTAAAGGAAAAAGTTACAATTGGAGAAGATGAGACAACAGGAGAATTATGGGATAGACTTTCAAAAATAGGAGGAGAGCTTTTAGTAAAAACTTTAGAGCAAATAGAAGCTAGAACAGCTCCTAGAGAAAAACAAGGCGAAGATTATACAATGGCACCAATGTTAAATAAAGATATGGCGAAAATAGATTGGGAAAATAAAAGTGCAATAGAAGTTAAAAACTTAGTAAGAGGCTTAAATCCTATTATGGGGGCATATACTTTTTGGAATGGGAAGAAAATAAAGTTTTGGAAAGTTGATATAGCAAAAGAAAACGAAATAATGGTAGATAATTTAGAAACATTAAAAAATGGAACTGTTGTTGTATCAAATCCAAAAGATGGATTGTATATTAAGACAAAAAAAGGAATTATAAAAGTTTTAGAAATTCAAGGAGAAAATGCAAAAAGAATGCCTATAGGAGATTTTTTAAGAGGAAACAATATAAGTGAATTTGAAATATTTGAATAAATATGAAAATTTAGTGAAAATAGTTGTAAAAAAAAAGAAAAATTGATATACTTATATAAAATTTAAGTATATCTTTTTTGATATACAAAAGGAGGAAAAAATATGAGTGAAGATAAAAAAGAAAATGAGGAAGTAGTAGAATTAAATGAAGAAATAAAAACAGAAAATGAAGGAATACAAATATCAAATGATGTAATTGCTGTGATTGCAGGAGTGGCTGTATCAGAAGTACCAGGAGTTTCAGGAATGGCAGGAGGATTTGCAGGAGGAATTTCAGAAGTATTTAGTGGAAAGAAAAATTTAGCAAAAGGAATTAAAGTTGATGCAACAGAAACAGAAGCAAAAATAGATGTTAACATTATAGTTGAATATGGTACAAGAATACCAGATGTAGCATTTGAAATTCAAAATAGAGTTAAAAAAGCAGTTGAAAGTATGACAGGATTAAAAGTAGAAGAAGTAAATGTACATGTACAAGGAGTAAATACAGATTCATCAAAAGAAGATGAAGAAAAAGTAGAAGTAGAAGAAAGCAAAGAAGAAAAATCTGAATAAAATTAATTTATGAAATTAATATAAAAACAAAAGTATAAAATTAAAAGGAGAAATAAAAATGAAAATTATAGAAAAAATAACGTTAACAATATACTCTATAATAATGCTAATTGCAGCAATATTAACATGTCTATTAATATTTGGATGGTTAGATATGGGATTAGCAGGAGGACTAGTAAAAGATATAATAACAGGAGAAACATCTAGAAATGTATTACTTGCAGTTAATATATTATTTATATTACTTTCAATTAAATGTATATTCTTTAGTTCTTCAAGCAAAGAAAAATCAAGCGTAAAAGAAGGAGTGTTACTACAAAATGATAATGGTAAACTAATGATTTCAAAGGAAACAATTGAAAACTTAGTAAATTCAGTAGCACTAAATTTTCAAAGTGCTGAAGATGTTGTAACAAGAGTAGAATTAGATAGAGAAAATAAAGTAAAAGTATATGTAAATTTAATTGTAAGTGCAGATGTAGTTATTAAAGAATTATCAACAAATCTTCAAAACAAAATAAAAGAGAAAGTAAAAAAAGCTACAGATTTGGATGTCAATGAAGTAAATATAACAGTTAAAAAAGTAGCTCCAAAAGAACAAGCTGAATAATTAATTTACAAGATTTGAAACCAAGAAAGGAGATATCATGGATAGTATTAAAGATTTTTGGAATCAATTTAAAGGTGCAATAATTGGTGTAGTTGTAGCAATACTAATATTAATTACTAGATTACATGATTTAATTTTAGCAATTGTAGTATTAGTTTTAGGTGCATTTATAGGAAATTATATACAACAAAACAAAGAAGATGTAAAAGAAAAATTAAAGAAATTTATCGATAAGATGTAATATGAAGCGAGGAAATAAAATGAATAGATCAGCAATAAGAGAACAAGCATTTAAACTTATATATAGTTTAGATATCCAAAGAAATGAAAATTTAGAAGAACAAATAGAATTATATATAGAAAATAATATGATTACTGAAAAAAGAGCAAAAGAATATATAAGAGAATCAGTTAAAGGTGTAGAAGAAAATAAAGAAGCTATATTAAAACTTATAGAAAAAAACTTAAAATCTGATTGGAAAATAGATAGAATATCAAAGATAGACATAGCTATATTAAAACTTGCTATATATGAATTGGAATATACAGAAATTCCATTTAAAGTAGTAATAAATGAAGCAGTAGAAATTGCAAAAAAATATGGAGAAGATACATCTAAAAATTTCATAAACGGAATTTTAGCAAGTATTGTAAAAGAAAAAAATAGTTAATTTTATTTTGCCAAAGGGGACGTGCCATGGGGGACGGACCTTTTTGGCAATTTATATGATTTTTATTTACACACGATAATTCAATAATATAATGTTTTACATTATATTATTGAATTACATTAAAGTTCAAAGTTGCCAAAAGGTTCACACTTAATGGCAGAAAAAGAGGAAAATATGAAATATGCAGAGTTAGCAGTAACGGTAACAGATCTAAATAAATATATAAAAGATAAAATAGCAGATGATGAATATTTAAACAATGTTTTAGTGAAAGGTGAAATATCTAACTTTAAAAATCATTATACAGGACATATGTATTTTACGCTAAAAGATGAAAATTGTTTAATTAAATGCATTATGTTTAAGTCATATGCTCAAAAACTAAATTTCATGCCAAAAGATGGAATGAAGGTAATGGTATTTGGAAGCGTTTCTGTTTTTGAAAGAGATGGAGTTTATCAAATATATGTAAAAGCAATGGAAGAAGATGGCTTAGGAGACTTATATACTAGATATCAAGAACTAAAAAAAGAATTAGAAGCTAAAGGGCTATTTAATGAAGAACATAAAAAGAAAATACCATTAATGCCGAAAGTTATAGGTGTTTTAACATCACAAACAGGTTCTGTAATAAGAGACATAATAAATGTAAGTACACGTAGAAATCCAAATGTAAACATTAGACTATTTCCTGTTCCAGTTCAAGGAGAAGGAGCAGCAGAAAAGATTGCATATGGAATAAAATTTATGAACAAAAACAAATTGGCAGATGTTTTAATCTTAGCCAGAGGTGGAGGTTCATTAGAAGATTTATGGCCATTTAATGAAGAAATAGTTGCACATGCAATTTACAATTCAGAAATACCAATAATTTCGGCAGTAGGACATGAAACAGACTTCTCAATTTCAGACTTTGTAGCAGACCTAAGAGCACCAACACCATCAGCTGCAGCAGAACTTGCAGTCCCAGATATATATGAAGTAAAACAAAAAATAAATACATATCAAAACAGACTAAGATTAACACTAATAAAAAAAGTTGAAATAATGAAACTAAGATATGAAAAATGTATGTCAAGTAGAGTGTTTAAAGAACCATTGAGAAATATAAATGACAATTACTTAAAAATTGATGCATATATAAAAAGACTTGAAAATACAATAAAAACAAAACAAAAAGAAGAAAAAACAAAATATATAGAGTTAGTATCAAAGCTAGATACTTTAAGTCCACTAAAGACATTAACAAGAGGGTATTCTTTAGTTGAACAAGACAACAAAATAATAAAAAATTCAAAAGATTTAAAAACAGGGGACAAAGTAAATATAAGGTTTGCAGACGGAAAAAAACAAGCAGAAATTTTATAATAAAATTATTATAAAGCAAAGCGTTGAATTTTGAAAACATTTTAAAGATAAGATATAAGAGGAGAATATAACATGGCAAA
>USQA01000093.1 GCA_900556695.1 uncultured Clostridium sp. | reverse complement strand
ACAAAAACAATAAAGAAAAACGAAGAAGAAATTGACGAAAGTCAGTTAACATCTATAACAAAAGAATAATAGGGGTAAGTATACATATGTATGAAAATAATATAAATTCAATAAAAAGAGCCCAAGACGGAGACAAATTTGAGATGGACAGACTTATTAGAGAAAATAATGGGCTTATTTGGAGCATAGTAAAAAGATTTATGAACAGAGGATATGAAGTAGAAGATTTATATCAAATTGGTTGTATTGGTTTTATTAAATCAATAAAAAGATTTGATACAAATTATGAAGTAAAATTATCAACATATGCAGTACCATACATATTAGGTGAAATAAAAAGATTTATAAGAGATGATGGACCTATAAAAGTAAGTAGAAGTATAAAAGAAGTATCAACTAAAATAAGAGAATTGCAAAGAGAATATATGAATAAAAAAGGAAAAGAAATAACAATAGATGAAATTGCTAAAGAATTAAAAATAGACAAAGAAGATGTATCTTTAGCATTAGAAGCAACATCTCATGTGGAATCAATTGAAAATGCAAGTTATATAAACCATAAAGATGGAAATAGTATTAGCTTAATAGAAAAAATCTCTACAGACAAAAATGAAGAGGAATTAATTGCAAATAAATTAACAGTTAAACAATTAATTGAAGGTTTAAAAAAGAGAGACAAAGAAGTTATTATGCTTAGATTCTATAAAGAAAAGACACAATCAGAAGTTGCTAAAATACTTGGAATAACCCAAGTACAAGTTTCTAGAATTGAAAGAAAAATTCTTAATAATATGAAATTACAATTAACTTCCTAAAAAAAGAAGGTGACAGTGTGAAAAAAATTTTTATATATTTTATTGCTTTTATTTCTATATGTTTTATTCTTCCAGCACTTTTTACTAAAAGAAATATAAATACATTTTCAAATGGTTTAGAAGAAAACATACAAGAAAATAATGAGCAAATATCAAACAACAACAGTAATGAAGTTTCAGAATACAATTATAATAAATATGGAACAATAAAATTACTTCATAAAAAAACTAATGAAATAGAAGAAGTAAAAATAGATGATTATTTATGTAATGTTGTATCAGCAGAAATGCCTGCTGACTATGAATTAGAGGCGTTAAAAGCACAAGCAATAGTTGCAAGAACATATACAATATATAAAGTGCAAAACAAAAAACATGAAAATGCAGATATATGTGATGATTCAACTTGTTGTCAAGCATGGGTATCAAAAGAAAATAGATTAGAAAGATGGGAAGAAACAAAAAGAGAAGAAAATTGGAATAAGATACAACAATGTGTAAATGAGACTAAAGGAAAAATTATTACATATAACAATCAACCTATAAATGCATTTTTTCATGCAAATAGTGGAGGAACAACAGAATTGCCAGTTAATGTATGGGGAGGTTCTGGATTGCCATATTTACAAGTTGTTCAAACAGCAGGAGAGGAAGGATATACACAATACAGTTCAGAAGTTGATTTAACACAAGAAGAACTTATAAATAAATTGAAAACAAAATATGAAGACATACAAATAGATTTTAATAATGATGAAGATGTAAAAATAATAGAACATACAGATAGTAATAGAGTAAAAACAGTAAAATTTGGAAATCATGAATTATCAGGAGTAGAAACAAGAACATTATTGGGATTAAAATCAACAAATTTTGAAATAAAAAAAGAGAATAATCAAATAAAATTTTTGGTAAAAGGATATGGACATGGTGTCGGAATGAGCCAAACAGGTGCTAATACTATGGCAAAACAAGGAAATAATTGTGAAGAAATAATAAAACATTTTTATGTAGGAATAGAAATAAAAGATATTAATTCAATATAGATGAATAATCTTCTCAAAAAAGGAAATACTTGTAATAATAAAGTATTTAAGGAGGATAATATGAGAAGAAATTCAAGAAAACAAGAAAAAACATTAAGTGATAAAATCATAATGTATAGTGGTATAGGAGTAGCTATTCTTACAGCTATTGTTATTGGATTATTAATGTATAGTAAAAGTTTAAGTGATAGTGTTAAAGATGAAACAATGACATTAGAGCAAATGGCAAAAATAACAGGAAATAACACAGAAACTAATGAACAAAACACAACTAGTGCCAGTACAGATATAGGAAAATCTGTTGAAGATTCAAAAAATGAATTAAACAACACAACAAATAATTCAGCTGTTAATAAAGAAAACAGTACAAACAAAAACACAACAAATAATACAAATCAAAATTCAACAAAATCAAATACAACTAATAAAACTACAGCTACAAACGCAAAAGCATCTGATAAAAAAGAAGAGACTAAAGAATTAAACTTTGAAAAACCAGTAGAAGGTGAAATTAATAGAGAATACGCAAAAGAAAATCTTATTTATTCAGAAACATTACAAGAATGGACAACTCATATGGGAATAGACATAAAAGCAGAAAAAACAACTGTTGTAAAATCAGCAGAAGCGGGAACAGTTAAATCAATAAAAAATGACCCTAGATATGGATTAACAATTGTAATAGAACATGCAAACGGATATCAAACAGTATATGCAAACCTTTTAACATCAGAATTTGTAGTTGAAGGAGAAAAAGTAGAAAAAGGACAAAGTATAGGAACAGTTGGAAACACAGCAGTATTCGAAACTGCAGATGAACCACATCTACATTTTGAAATATTAAAAGACTCAATTCAAGTAGATCCAAGTATATATATAAAATAGTTAAAAAATTGCCATTGGGGACGGACCTTTTTGGCAATTTTTTGCCATTGGGGACAGACGTTTTGACAATAATTAATTATAAAACATATGATAAAGAATAAAAAATATAAAAATGTTCGACAAATTTTGTAAAAAAAGTTGAATTTTGTAAATATAATATGATATAATAAAAATCGGTTTTTAAAAGGGAGGAATTATAAATGAAAAAAGATTTAAGAAAAACAAAAATAGTAGGAACAATAGGACCTGCAAGTGAAAATAGATTAGACGAACTATTTAAAGCAGGATTAAATGTAACAAGAATTAATTATTCACATGGAAGCTGGGATGAACAATCAGAAAAAACAGAAACAATCCTTAAATTAAGAGAAGAACTTGATATTCCAGTAGCTTTACTTTTAGATATGCAAGGACCAGAAATAAGAACAGGAATGTTAGTAACAGGAAAAAATGAAAAAATAATGTTAGAAGATGGTCAAAAATTTACTTTAGTAAATGAAGATATTGTTGGAGATAAAGATAAAGTATCAGTAACATACAAAAATTTATACAAAGATATAAAAGTTGGAGCTAAAGTATTAATAGATGATGGAGCTATTGAATTAGTTGTAGATGCAATAGAAGGAAAAGATATTGTTTGTACAGTAGTTCATGGAAATGGATTAGGAAGTAGAAAAACAATTAACTTACCAGGAACACCTGTAAGATTACCAGCATTAAAAGATAAAGATATAGCAGACTTAAAAACAGCATGTGAACATAACTATGATTATGTTGCAATGTCATTTACAAGAAACAAAGATGATATTGATCAAGTAAGAAAAGTATTAGATGAAAATGGTGGAAAAGACATCAAAATAGTAACAAAAGTAGAAAATGTTGAAGGTCTAGAACATATGGAAGAAATAGTAGAAAATGCAGACGTTCAAATGATTGCACGTGGAGACATGGCAACAGAAACAGATTTTACAGAACCACCAGTAATGCAAAAAAGATTTATAAAATTATCAAACAAAGCTGGAAAACCAGCTATTACAGCTACACAAATGCTTGAATCAATGACACATAACCCATTACCAACAAGAGCAGAAGCAAGTGACGTAGCAAATGCTATTTATGATAGAACAAGTGCTATAATGCTATCTGGAGAATGTGCAATGGGAGATTATCCAGTAGAATGTGTTAAAACAATGGTTAAAATTGCAAATAGAGTAGAAAACGATATAGATTATTGGAAAAAATTCAGAAAAAATACAAATATAGACTTATCTGATTTAGAAATGAAAATAGCTTATTCTACATGTGTTACAGCTATGAACATGGAAGCAGACGCTATAGTATGTTATACAAATTCTGGAGATTCTGCAAGAAGATTAGCAGGTTTAGGAGCAGGTTGCCCAATATTAGCTATAACAGATAACAGAAGAACATTCAACCAATTAGCAATTGCATGGAATGTAACACCAATATATGTTGAAAAACAAGAAACAATCAACAAAACAGTTGAAAAAGGTATTGAAAAATTAAAAGAAAAAGAAATATTAGAAAAAGGCGATATGGTTGTTATTTCAGGTGGAGCAAAAATGTTAGAATCAGCAGAAGACAGCAAAATAATAGGTGGAATAGCAAGAATATAGTAAAAAACAATATGACTAAACAAGCAATTATTCAAAGGAGTAATTGCTTGTTTTTTTATAGTCTTTATGATATACTGTACATATTAAAAAAGTAAAAAGAAAGGAGAAAGGAATTAGTTTTTTGGAACAATATTATACATAAAAACAATATAAAAAACTAAAGCCTATTAACCAAGAATATGTCAAAACCAATAGTAGCAATAATAGGAAAACCAAATGTAGGAAAATCAACATTTTTTAACTATTTGGCAGGAAGTAGAATATCAATAGTGCAAGACACACCAGGAGTAACAAGGGACAGAATATATGCAGAAACAAACTGGCGTGGAAGAAAATTTACACTAGTAGATACAGGTGGTATCGAACCAGATTCAGAAGATATCATCTTATCTCAAATGAGAGAACAAGCAAACTTAGCAATATCAATGGCAGATGTAATCATATTTTTAACAGATATAAGACAAGGAGTAACAGCAGCAGACAGAGAAATTGCATTAATGCTTAAAAAATCAGGAAAACCAATAGTTTTAGTTTGCAACAAAGCAGACAACTATGAAAAAGACAGACAAGAAGCATATGAATTTTATAATTTAGGATTAGGTGATCCATATCCAATATCAGCATCAAATGCACTAGGTATAGGAGATGTATTAGACGCAATATATGAA
>USQA01000092.1 GCA_900556695.1 uncultured Clostridium sp. | reverse complement strand
TTCTCAATATTTTCCGAGAGGAATCCGGCACAAAAGCCCGCAGAGGGATCCCCCGCAGGCTTTTATTTGTTTATTTAATAATTTTTATTGTCTATATTAACTATAGCTTGATTAGGAACCTTTAATCCTGATTCACTCCACCATATTAAATCAAAAGATATTTTTCTATAATTAATTAGCTCTTCTACTTGTTTATCTATTTTTAAAATTATTAATATATCGCCATCATCTTCTTTAATTAAATTTGTAATTTCCGCTTCTATTTCTGAATTATTTGATAATCTTATTTTTACCTTTTTTCCAACTTCTGCTTGTTTTGCTTCTTCAGAAGATGATACTGTAGCTATATAGCAGCAAAAGTTATTTATAACTTTTCCACATTCATCATTTGTAGCTACTAGTTTTCCTGTTTTTAAATCTAAATTTTCTAAATATTCTTTACTTAATGAACTAAAATTTTCTGGTGTTAAAGTTTCTTCTAACCCATCAACTTTATATGAAACAATACCACTCATTGGAGCAGAAACATATTCAGCCCCAGAATTTAATTGACTTTCATATTTTTTTCTTTCTTCTATTAATTGATTTAAATATGAACCTTTAGGGCTCAAGTTTCCTGCTATCTTCGCCTTTTTTTGAACCAAATTATCTATTTCTTTTTTATATTCTTCAAGCTTAGATATGTCTGTTATTTTATTAATATCAGAAACTTTTTCATCAATTTGATTTTCTAGTAACTTCATATCAGAAGAGAATAAACTTGTATCACTTGTCATTACAGACTGGACTTTTTCATCTAGCTCTGCTACTTTTTGTTTTAAATTTTCCTCATTTGAACTATAATATCTAAATATTTTTTCATTTGTAGCAACTTTTTCTCCCTCTGATTTTATCTGTTCCATACCATTTTTATAGTTTTCACCTTTTACAACTTTTTCGTTTCTAATTACATAACCTATATCTGTTTCTTCTTGATATAATTTTCCTTCTTCTATTGTAAATATATTTGTTGGTTGCATAATTAAAAGATATATTGTATAAAGAATATACATAACTATTAAAAGTAAAATAACATATATTACTATCTTTTCTATTTAATTTAGCGTTTTTTTCTTTTTGTATATTACTTCTTTCCTTTTCTTTCAATTTAAACCCTCCAAAATAATTTCTATATTATTTTGTATTTTCTCTTGTCCATCTAGCCATATTGTTTGTTTGTTTTTTCTAAACCATGTTAGTTGCCTTTTTGCATATCTTCTTGTTTCTTGTTTTATTTTATCTATCATTTCTTGTTTGTTGCATTTTCCTTCTAAATATTCTAATACTTCCTTATATCCTAGCCCTTGCATAGCAGTTGGAAACTTATTATATTTAGAATATATTTTTTGCACTTCTTCTATCAAGCCCTGATCAATCATTATATCTACTCTTTGATTTATCCTATCATATAATTTTTCTCTATCCCATGAAATTGCATATACTTTATAATCAAATTCAACTTCATTTTTTCTAGATTCTTTTTCTTGTTCTGTTTTATTTTTTCCTGTTGCATTATAAATTTCTAAAATTCTTAAAATTCTTTTTTTATCATTTGGACTTATTTTTGTTATTGCTTCAGGATCTATCTTTTTAGCTTCATTATATAATACTTCTAAGCCTTCTTTTTTTGATCTTTCTTCTAATTGTTTTCTATATTTTTCATCAAATTCAATATCTTGATATTCTATTTCATAAATTAAACTATCTACATAAAGTCCTGTTCCTCCTACAACTATTGGAACTTTACCTTTTTCTATTATTTCTCTTATTGCTTGTTTTGCTTGTTTTTTATAGTCAGCCACACTATATCTTTCATCAGGAGAAACAAAGTCTAACATATAATGTTTTATTCCTTGCATTTCTTCTATAGTTGGTTTTGCTGTTCCTATATCCATATCTTTATATATTTGCATAGAATCACATGAAACAATTTCTCCATTTATTTTTTTTGCAAGTTCTATTGATAAAGCTGTTTTTCCAGATGCAGTAGGTCCACATATTACAATAACTTTTGGTTTTGTCATTTTTTACCTTCCTTTAAATTATTTAGTATTATTTCCTTCATATGTTGAATTATAAATATTTATCATTCCTTTTTGTGCATTTCTTAAATATCCACATTCAAAGTACATACAAATCGCAAATATAATAACAAATATAATTAATCTTTTTGTTACAATATCTTTATCTATTTCTCCATCATTAATTTTACTTAGAAGTTTTGAAATATAAGGTAATATTATTATTCCATTAATTCCTGTAAATGTTGAAATTAATAATGTTTTCATCATATCTTTTGTACTTATGTTTCCATAGTCAATTCCAGATTTAGATAAATTAAATACTATTAAAGTTATTATATAAGATAAAATGATTCCTATTAAAATTAATACTATTCTTTTCATTTTATCTATATTTCCTAAACTTTGCCATGTCCAAGCTATCAAAACTAAGTATATAGCCATTATAATTATAATAATAAGTGGCATTTTCTCCTCCTTGCCGTAACTTTACATTTATTTTCTTGCAAATTTTCTTTCAATATCGTATTTTGTCATTTTTATCGCAGTTGGTCTTCCATGTGGGCAAGTAAAAGGATTAGGCAATTCTAGTAATTTTTCCATTAAGCTATCTACTTCTTGTTCTGTCAAAGCCATATTTGCTTTTACTGCTGCTTTACATGCAACTGTCGCTATAAATTTTTCTTCTTTTTCTTGTTTTGCTGTTCTTGCTACAGTATTTATTTCATCTAAAGTTTCTAAAAATAATTCTTTTGTATCTAGGTCAATACATACTGTTGGTACTCCTGTTAGTTTTATTGTATTATCTCCAAACTCTTCTAAACTAAATCCTGCTTGTTCAAACATTTTTATGTTTTCTTTTGCTATATCCATTTCTTTATGTGTTAATGTTATAACATCTGGTAATAATAGCATTTGAGAATCTTTAGATTCTTCACTATAATAATTCTTTTTTACTTTTTCATACATTATTCTTTCATGTGCTGCATGTTGATCTAATATGTACATTTCTTTGTCAATTTCTAAAATAATATATGTTTTAAAAACAATACCTATAAATTTGTATGCTGGTTTTTTAGCTTCTTCTTGTCCTTCAAACACTGAAATATTATCTTTTATAATATCTACTGCATCTGTAGTAGATTCTTCTTGTTCTTTATTTTCTGTTTCTTCTTGTATTGGAGCTCTTCCAAATAATTTAGCATACATTTCATTAAAATCTTCTGATACAACTTGAGGATTATCATTTAGGTCTTGCATTTTTCCCTTTATCTCTTCAAATTCTTTTTGAATTTCAGGATCATCTATATTTTCTATTATCGCATTTGCATCATCTATTGTTCCATTTTTTTCTTCACTTATATTTTCTTCTTGTTTTGAATTTGCATTTTCTTGTTCTTCTTTATTTGTATTTTCTTCGTTATTACCTATCTTTATGTTGACTTTTTCTTCAGAATTGTCATTATTATTTTCGTTTAGTTTGGCATCTGCATTTGTATCTTCATTGTTATCTATTTTACCATTAATATCATTTTCTGAATTTTCTAATTTATAGTCTTCTTTTTCTTCTTTTAAAGTAGATGTATTTTTTATTTCTTCTTCCATTTTTTCTTTCATTTGTTTTAATTGTAATAATATATCTGAAGTGTCTAATGGATTTCCTATTTTTTCTGTTTTAGGCTCAACTGACATGTTTTCTTGTTTAATTTCTGGTTTAGCCTCTGCAACATTTGTTTTTATTTTACTCTCTTCATTTGTATATTGTTCAATTTGTTTTTCTCTTTGTTTTCTAAATGAAAATAAACCTTCATTTTGTTTTGCATTTTCTCTAATATTTTTTAATCTTTCTTCAAAACTTTCTGCTGTTCTTTCTATTTGATTAGAAGGCTTTTCTGTATTTGCTACCAACTCACTTTTTAACAATGTGTCTTTTATTGTATGGTATATTGCTTGAAAAACTTTACTTTCTTCCTGAAATCTAACTTCTAATTTTGCTGGATGCACGTTAACATCAACTTTTGCTGGGTTCATTTCTATATTTAAAATAACGAAACCAAATTTTCCAATTGGTATTAACCCTTTATATGCTTGTTCTGTTGCAGCTGACAAAGTCTTGTCTTTTATATAACGTTTATTAACAAAAAACAATTGGTTTGCTCTATTTGATCTTGCTATTTGTGGTTTTCCTACAACTCCTGTTATTGTAATATCTTCATATTTATATGTTGTTTCATTTATTCCATTTGCAACGTCTTTTCCATATATACTATAAACAACATCTTTTAAATTTCCACTACCATTTGTTTGTATAACTGTTTTTCCTGTATTTATTAATTTTATTGATATATTAGGATTTACTAAAGCAATTCTTGTTATTACATCTTCTATATATCCTGATTCTGTATAATCTTTTTTCAAAAATTTATATCTAACTGGTGTATTAAAAAATAAATTTCTTACTGTTATTGATGTTCCATTTTGACACCCTGTTTCCTCTTTTTCTAATACATCTCCTGCTTCCACAACAACTTTATATCCTGTATCTTGTTCTTTTGTTTTTGATACTAACTCAACTTTACTTATTGCTGCAATACTAGCTAAAGCTTCTCCTCTAAACCCCATAGATGTAACTGTATTTAAATCTTCTGCTGATCTTATTTTACTTGTAGCATGTCTTTCAAACGCAATTTCTAAATCATCTTGTGCTATTCCTTTTCCATTATCTGTTACTTTGATGTATGAAATTCCTCCATTTTTTATTTCTACCGTTATATTTGTTGCTCCTGCATCTATTGAGTTTTCTACCATTTCTTTTATTACTGATGCTGGTCTTTCTATTACTTCACCAGCAGCTATTTTATTTATTGTTAATTCATCTAGTAAAACTATATTTCCCATTTTTTCTTCCTCCGTTTTTTATCTCTTCTTTGTTTCACATTATATCATTACTTATTTAATTTTGTATAGTTTTTTGAAAATTTTTTCATTTTTTATGCTTATATAATAAAATAACTAAATATTAATTTCAAAACAAAAATACTCCTAAAATCATTATTCATTAATAATAATTAAGGAGTATTTTTATATAATTTTATAAAAAATTTATATATTTTATTTTT
>USQA01000091.1 GCA_900556695.1 uncultured Clostridium sp. | reverse complement strand
TCTTTGATGCTGTTATTGCATCGTCAAAAAACATTTCATAAAAATCCCCTAAACGGTAAAATATTATACAGTCATCATTCTGCTTTTTTGTTTCTAAATACATTTTCATCATAGGCGTAAGTTCACTTAAGTGATTATCCCATACGTCCTGCATCATCTGTGGTAAAGCCATATTAATCCACCATTTCTCCCATATAGTAAAAACCTTTTGCTTCTTCTAATTTAACATTTACAAGACTTCCGATTAGAGATACATCAGCCGGAAAATGTACAACTGAATTGTTGCTTAATCTTCCTGAAACATATCCCGGAATTTTTTTATTTACTTCTTCTACCAAAACTTCCTGAACACTACCTTCTAAAGCTTTTGTTTTTTCTTTTGAGATGCTATTTACCAAACTTAAAAGTCTGTCAAATCTATCTTTTACAACATCCTCCGGCACCTGGTCAGGCATTTTTGCAGCAGGTGTTCCATCTTCTTTAGAATACATAAATACTCCCAATTTATCAAATTTTGTTTTTTCTACAAACTCTAATAATTCTTCAAAATCCTCTTTGGTTTCCCCTGGAAATCCTACAATTAAACTTGTCCTTAATGTTACATTAGGTATCTTATTTCTTATTTTTTCTATTAGTTTTTTTATATTTTCTTTATTTGTTTTTCTGTTCATTCTTTTTAATATCGAATTTGAAATATGTTGTATAGGTATATCAAAATATTTTGCTACTTTTTTATTATTTGCTACTACTTCTATTAGTTCGTCAGTAATTCCTTCAGGATATGAATATAAAAATCTTATCCATTTGATTTTTCTTATTTTACTTAGTTTTTCAATTAAATCTGCTAATCTATTTTCTCCATATATATCTACTCCATATTTAGTTGTATCTTGAGCTATAATAATTAATTCTGTTATCCCTTTTTCAGCTAATTGTTTTGCTTCTTCTATAATATCTTCTTCTTTTCTGCTAACAAATGGCCCTCTAATATATGGGATTGCGCAATATGTACATTTATTACTACATCCTTCTCCTATTTTTAAATATGCAAAATTACTTCCTGTTGTTATTGTTCTATTCATAAATTGTTCTTGTAAAAACATTGGCATTTTAGGTATTTGAGTTATTTTATGACTAGTTTTTGTTTTAGTTTCTTCTACAATGTCTTTCTTTACTAAATTGTTTATTTTCTCCCATAAATCATCATATTCATCTATTTTTATAAATAAGTCAACTTCTGGCAGTAATCTTACTAATTCATCATAATATCTTTGTACTAAACATCCCATCACAATTAGGTATTTGCATCTTTTCTTCTTGTATTCTGCCATTTCTAAAATTGTATTAATTGCTTCTTCTTTTGCAGAATCAATGAATCCACATGTATTTATTACTATTATATCTGCATCTTTTTCATTGTTAACAATTTTATAATTATTTTCTTTGAATATTCCAATTGTTGTTTCTGTATCTATTAAATTTTTACTACATCCAAGTGATATAAATCCTACGTTCATTTTCTTCCTTTCTCTAGCCTTTATGGCTACATATGTGTTTTCTTGTTAGTTCCATTAAATCTAAATTGGTAAATCCTTCTACTTGTGTTTTTGTCCTATCTTTTTTTAATTCTTCTCTTAATATTTCTTCTATTTGTTCTCGATCTTCTTGTTTCTTCATGTCTATATAATCAATAATTATAATTCCACCTATATCTCTTAATCTTATTTGTTTTGCTATTTCTATTGTAGCTTCTTTATTTACTTTAAATACTGTTTGCTCTAAATTTTTATTTCCTGTATATTTTCCTGTATTTACATCAATTGCTGTTAATGCTTCTGTTTTATCTATTGTTATAAATCCTCCACATTTAAGCCATACTTTTCTATTTTGTGATTTTGCTATTTGTTTTTCTATATTAATTTTTTCAAATAAATTTTCTCCTTCTTGTATTTCAAGTTTTATATTTGTATATTCTTTATTTTCTTTTTTTAATTCTTCTATTCTTTTGTATTCTTTTTTATCGTTTACTATTATTTCATTTATAACTTTATCTGTTAAATCTATTAATATTTTTTCTACTATATCTTCGCTTTTATATAACAATTGTGACTTATCTTGGTTTGGATTAATACTTGTTTGTATTATTTTATTCCATTTGTTTTCTATATTTTTTATATCTTCAATAATTTCCTTTTCTTTTCCTTCTGCTGAAGTTCTTATTATAGCACCATTTCCTTTGCTTAAATTTTCTTTTACAAGTTTTATTAATCTTTGTTGCTCTTTTTCATCTTCTATTTTTTGTGAAACTGTAACAATATCTGTATTTGGCATAAAAACAATATATTTATTTGGTAAATTAATATGAGTTGATACTCTAGCTCCTTTTTTTTCGTTACTATCTTTTTTCACCTGTACTAATAATTTTTGACCTTGTTTTGCCACTTGAGAAATATCTATGCTTTCATCATATTTTTGTTTTTTTTCATCTACTTTAGGTAGAATATCTTTTAAATGTATAAAACTATTTTTTTCTGTTCCTATATCAACAAATGCTGATTGCATTCCCTTTATAATATCTTTTACAATTCCTATATATATATTTCCTTCTTTTCTTTCTATAGAATCTTCCTCTTCATAATATTCTATTAATTTTCCATTTTCGACTAATGCTATTTCTTTTTTATTATTTATTGTTTGTATATATAATTCTGTCATATTTTCCTTCCTTTTCTAATTAAATTTATTCATTGCTGTATCTACACCATTTTTTATAATTTCAATTAAAGCATCTTTTGCTTTAGTAGTTCCATCTTCTAATTTTTCAATATCATCTTTTGATATTTTCCCTATAACATAATTAATTAAATCTGATTTGTTTGATGGCATTCCTATTCCTACTCTAACTCTAGTAAAGTCTTGAGTTTTTATTTCATTAACAACTGATTTCATTCCATTATGAGTTCCTGGTCCACCTTTTTTTCTAATTTTTATAATTCCTGGTTCTATATCTATATCATCATAAATAATTATTAGTTCTTCTTTATTTATTTTATAAAAATCCATTACTTCTTTTATAGCAGTTCCACTTAAATTCATATATGTTTGAGGTTTTAATAATATAACTTTTTCTTTTTCTATAATTCCATTGCCATACAATGATTTGAATTTACTTTTATTTATTTCTATATTATATTGCTTTGCTAATTTGTTTATAGTGTTAAATCCCATATTGTGTCTTGTTTTACTGTATTCTTCTTCTGGATTTCCTAATCCTACTATTAAATACATTTTTTCGTCTCCTTCTTTTTTACTTCTTACTATTTTACATTGTTTTTGCCTTTTTTTCAAGTTTTTTATTTACTATTATTAATATTTTTTACAATTAATTTATCATAAATTTTAATCTTTTTTTAAATCTCCTATTTTCTATTTTACCTTTTTTTTAGCTTTTTTTCAAGTCTTTCTTATAATATAAAAAAAGACACTTTAAAGTGTCTTTTTTATTTATAAATTATTCTGCTGATTCTTCTGTTTCAGAAGCTTCTTCAGGAGCTTCATAAGCTTCTAATATAGCTTTTTGAATTTTTTCTCTAGTTTCAGCATTGATTGGATGAGCTATATCTCTGAATTCTCCGTTTGGAGTTTTTCTGCTTGGCATAGCTATAAATAATCCATTTTGGCTTTCGATAACTTTGATATCGTGAACTGCGAATTCATTATCGAATGTTACAGAAGCAACAGCTTTCATTCTGTTCTCTGAATTAACTTTTCTTAAACGTACATCTGTTATTTGCATTGTAGTGCACCGCCTTCCTTAAGTTTTAATATATTTTGTACATATTAGTTTAATCTTATGTACATTTATATTATTCTTCATAAAAAATGTTTTTCCTTCTTTTTTTTACAAAAAAATTATTTTAGTTTTATTTATATATTCCCATACAACATTTATATATTTTTTTAATATAATATAATGTTTATATATTTAAAATTTGATATTAATTATATTATAAATTTCTTACAAAGTATTGAAATTTTATAAATATAATTATATAATCTACCTGTTATGTAAAAGGAGAGTTTATTATGCCTAATATAGATAATATAAAAAAATATAAAAATATACATATGATTGGAATTGGCGGAGTAAGTATGAGCGGCATAGCTGCTATCTTAACTAATTGGGGCTTTAAGGTAACTGGTTCTGATTGTGCAAATTCCGAATCTGTTAAATTGTTACAAGAAAAAGGAATAAAAGTAACAATTGGTCATAATTTGGAAGATGTTTCCAATTCTGATGTAGTTGTTTATTCAGCTGCAATAAAAGAAACTGACCCTGAAATGCTTGAAGCTAAAAAACTAAATATTCCAACAATCGAAAGAGCAGATTTTTTAGGTGAAATTACAAGATGTTATAAGGATACTATTTGTATTTCTGGTACACATGGAAAAACAACAACAACTTCTATGATTTCACTTTGTTTTATAGAAGCTCTTAAAGACCCGAGTATTCAAGTAGGCGCTTTTCTAAAACAAATTAATGGAAATTATAAAATCGGTAATAGTGAACATTTTATTATAGAAGCATGTGAATATGTAGAAAGTTTCTTAAAATTTAGTCCTAAGGCTGAGATTATTTTAAATATCGATAACGATCATTTAGATTATTTTAAAACTTTTGATAATATAAAAAATGCTTTTATTAAATATGTAAAATTACTTCCTAATGATGGATTATTAATATTAAATGGTGATGATTCAAATTGCTTAGACTTACAATCACATACCACTGCTAAAACAATTACATATGGAATAACAAATAAGAAAACAAATTTCTTTGCTGTAAATATTGTATTTGATAATGATGGATTTGCTGAATTTGACGTATATCATAATGATGAATTTTTTGATAGAATTAAATTATCTGTACCAGGAATGCATAATGTATTAAATGCTTTAGCTTGTATAGCAGTTTGTACAGAATATGGAATTGACAAATCTTCTATAAAATTAGCATTATCAAAATTCACAGGTGCTCATAGGAGATTTGAATTTAAAGGAAAAATAGCAAATAAAGCCAGTGTCTATGATGATTATGGTCACCATCCTACAGAAATAATTGCAACAGCAAAATCTTTAATGAACAAAAAATATAATAAATCTTGGGTTGTATTCCAACCTCATACATACAGTAGAACTAAAAATTTATTAGATGATTTTGCACATGCTTTACTAAATTTTGATAATGTTATTG
>USQA01000090.1 GCA_900556695.1 uncultured Clostridium sp. | reverse complement strand
GAAAGGTTTGATAAAATTGAGGTTTGAGACTATTATATTATTAATATCTTTTATTATATCAATTATTTTAGGTATTATAATTATACCAATATTAAAAAAATTAAAAGTAGGTCAAATAGAAAGAGATGATGGGCCACAATCTCACTTAAAAAAACAAGGAACACCGACAATGGGTGGAATTATAATGATTATTGCTATGATAATAATGGTTACAGGGGCATATGTATATCTTACATGTAATCAACAATCAGAATTAGCAAATAAATTATTACCAATTTTATTATTAACTATAGGATTTGGATTAATAGGTTTTATAGATGATTTTAAAAAATTAGTATTAAAAAATACCAAAGGATTAAAACCAAGCTATAAGATGTTAGGATTATTAATAATATCAGTAGCATATGTTATATATCTTGTGTATGGATTAAATATAGGAACAGATACATATATTCCTTTTATAAAACAATCAATAAATATTCCAGTTTATTTATACATACCATTTGCTATTATAGTCATTTTAGCTACAACAAATGCTATTAACTTAACAGATGGGATAGATGGACTTTCTTCAAGTGTTAGTACAATTATTATAACATGCTTAACAATTGTTGGAATTACATTAAAAGTAGAAGAAATAGGAATATTTGGAAGCATAGTAATAGGCGCGGTTTTAGGATTTTTAATGTTTAATTTACATCCAGCAAAAGTATTTATGGGAGATACAGGTTCATTACTATTAGGTGGAGTTATATCAAGTATGGCTTTATATGTGAAAATGCCATTATTATTAATTATAATAGCATTTGTACCAGTAATAGAAACTTTATCTGTTATAATTCAAGTAGCATATTTTAAGAAAACAGGTAATAGAATATTTAAAATGGCACCTATACATCATCATTTTGAATTGTCAGGATGGAAAGAAAACAAAGTTGTTATTGTATTTAGTTTGTTAACATTGGTTTTATGCGTAATAGGGCTAAAATCAGTAATATAAATATATAAAAAATTCCGAAGGAAGGAAAAGAAAATGGCAAAAAAGAGAAAAGAAAAAACTTTTTCAAGTTTTCTAAATAATCCAATTGATTTTACTTTGCTAATTACAATTTTACTATTGCTATCAATAGGTTTAATAATGGTTCTTTCAGCAAGTTCTCCATCAGCTTTAGCAGAAAGTGGGAATAGTTATTCTTATTTTTCAAAACAACTTATTTTTGCAATACTAGGAATTGTTGCAATGTTATTTATATCAAAAATAGATTATAGATTTTATGAAAAATTTTATAAACATGCTTGGATAATATCATTAGTATTACTTGCATTAGTATTAATTGCAGGAAAAACTGTAAATGGAGCTAAAAGATGGATATATGTAACCGAAACATTATCATTTCAACCATCAGAAGTTGTAAAGCTATTAATGATTGTTTTCTATGCAGGTATTTTAGTTAAAGATAGAGATGAATTAGGAAGTTATACAAAAGGATTTATTAAACATATATGTTTACTTGCACCTATAATTGGATTGCTGTTACTACAACCACACTTTAGTGCTTCAATAGTAATAATAGGAATATGCAGTATTATGATGATAATGGCAGGATGTAAATTTTGGCATTTCTTAGCAACAGGAGCTGTTGTAGGAGTACCAGGTTTAATATTTTTAATTTCAAAAGCTGAATATAGATTACAAAGAGTTATTACATTTTTAGATCCATGGAAAGATGCAACAGGAGATGGATGGCAAGTTATACAAAGTTTATATGCAATAGGATCAGGAGGACTATTTGGAGTAGGATTAGGAGAAAGTAAGCAAAAATTCTTATATATTCCAGAGCCACACAATGATTTTATATTTTCTATATTAGGAGAAGAATTAGGATTTATAGGATGTGCAGCTGTTTTAATATTATTTGCTATATTTATTTGGAGAGGAATTCTAATTGCAATGAGAGCACCTGATATGTTTGGAAGCTTAGTAGCAATAGGAATAACAGCTTTAGTTGCAATACAAGTAGTAATAAATGTAGCTGTTGTAACATCTTCAATGCCAGCAACAGGTATGCCATTACCATTCTTTAGCTATGGAGGAACAGCTTTATTCATTTTATTGTGTGAAATGGGGGTATTGCTCAACATATCAAGAGCAAGTGCAAAATAAAAGATTGCCATCAGGGACGGACCTTTTTGGCAAAAAATTGACAAAAAGGTCCGTCCCCGGTGGCAATTTGAAGAAGGAGAAGATTAATGAAAGTTATAATAGCAGCGGCTGGAACTGCGGGACATATAAATCCAGGGCTAGCAATTGCAAATAAAATAAAAAAAGAAAACAAAGATGCAAAAATAATGTTTATAGGTACAACTAGAGGACTAGAAAATGATTTAGTTCCAAGAAGTGGATATGAATTAAAAACAATAGATGCATATGGGCTAAGTAAAAAGATATCAATAGATAATTTTAAAAAAATTTGTAAAACTATAAAAGGATATGGAGAGGCAAAAAAAATAATAAAAGAATTTAATCCAGATATTGTTATAGGTACAGGAGGATATATTTGTGGAGCTACTATTACAGCAGCACATAATTTGAAAATACCAACAATGTTGCATGAGAGTAATGCTTTTCCAGGTAAAGCTGTAAAAATGCTTGCAAAAAAAACAAATACAATTCTAGTATCTTTTAAAGATGCAATACCTAGAATAAACAATGCGAACAATATTGTTTTTACAGGAACTCCAGTAAAAATAAAAAAGATTGAATATAATATTAATGAAAAGTCAAAAATAATAAATGATATTGGTTTAAATCAATTAAAACCAATAGTTTTAGTATTTGGAGGAAGCCAAGGCGCTAAAAGAATAAACGAAACAATAATAGAGATTATAAAAAACAAAATGAACAAAAATTATCAAATAATTTGGGCAACAGGACCAAAACAATATGATGAGGTCAAGGAAAATCTAGAGAAAAACAATATTAATATAAATAATATTAAAGATATAAAAATTATACCATATATATATAATATGGAAGAAATAATGAATTGTGTTGATGTAATTGTAGCAAGAAGTGGAGCAATGACAATTACTGAAATATCTAACCTTGGAAAACCTTCTATATTAGTTCCATTACCAAATGTAAGTCATAATCATCAATTATACAATGCACAAGTTTTAGAAAAAGTTAATGCAGCAAAAATTATACTTGATAATGAAATAAAAGGTGAAAATTTGAATAATACAATAGAACAAATTGTGTTAAACAAAAAGACAATGGATAAAATGGGACAAAATGCATTAAAGGTATCAACAACTAATGCAGAAGATAAAATATATAATGAAATAAAAAAGATTATAAAATAGGAGTAAAAAATGGCTAAAAATATACAATTTAAAATTGTGCTTATATTTTTTATAATTGGTATAACAATTATAAGTGGATTAGGAATATTTTATATTAATTCTTTAAATACAATTCAAGCACAAATTGGAGAAGTTACAGTTAATGAAATACAACAAATAATTAATAATACAAGAACAAATATAAATACAGTATTAATAATTTCAGGAATTGTTTTTACTATTATAACAATTTTTATTGCAATGTTTCTTTCAAAATTTGTTATTTATCCTGTTAATAAATTGATACAAAGCGCAGAAAAAATAAAAGAAGAAGATAAAAATATTGTAACAAAAGGAAAGAAGAAAAAAGATGTTGGAAATTTAGAAAATGTATTTGATATGATGACAACAGAACTAACAGAAAAACTAAGTGAGGTCTCAACACAAAAAAATCAAATAGAAACAATATTACTTCATATGACAGATGGAATTATAGCATTTAATATGAAGGGAGAAATTATATTAATTAACCCAGCAGCTAAAAAATTCTTAAGCATAGGTCCAGAAGATATTATGTTTGATGACATATTTAAAAAATTTAAATTAGATATTAATATGGAAAAAATAATATACTTGGAAAGTTGGACATCTACAGAGCAAAGATTAAAAGTAGAAGATAAATATGTTAAAGTATTATTTGCACCATTTAAAGATGAATCAGATAGACCAAATGGAGTAATTGCAGTAATACAAGATATTACAGAACATGTTAAACTAGATAATATGCAAAAAGAATTTGTTGCAGATGTTTCACATGAATTGAAAACACCAATAACATCAATTATGGGATATGCAGATACATTATTAGAAGGTGAATATGAAAAAGAAACTCAAGACAAATTTTTAAATGTTATTGCATCTGAAGCTAGAAGAATGGCTAGATTAGTAACAGACTTATTAACATTATCAAGATATGACAGTAATAAAAAAGGGACTCAAAAAGAATCATTTGATTTGGGAGACTTAGTAAAAAGATGTCAAGAAAAACTTGGAATTGAAATTCAAAAGAAAAATCATAATGTTAGTTGTTTTGTAACAGCAGATGTACCACCAGTCTATGCGGACAAGTATGACATAGAAAGAGTAGTTTTAAATATCTTAACAAATAGTATAAAATACACTCCAGAAGGTGGAGAAATAAAAATATATGTTGGATTTGTTTATAATGATGCATATATAAAAGTATTTGATAATGGAATAGGAATTCCAGAAGAAGATTTAAATAGAATATTTGAAAGATTTTACAGAGTTGACAAAGCGCGTACAAGAGAAATGGGCGGAACAGGTCTAGGTCTTTCAATAGCAAAAGAAATTTTAGACAAAAATGGAGGAAGCATAGATATAAAAAGTGTTGTTGGACAAGGTACAGAAGTAGTAGTAAGAATTCCAACAAAAGTGTAATAAAAGAACAAAAAATTATTGTATTTTTCATAATATATTTAGAAAAAAGGTAAAATGAAAAAATGTTGACAAAAATCAAAATATAGTATAATATATGTATATACAAAAAAGAGTAAACGAAGGAAAAAATATGAAAAGAACAAATGATGTAAGCCTTGGCGCTGTACACACACACACACACACACACACCAGGTATTTTAGTAAATAAAAAAATAATAAATAGAATAGATACAATAAAAAAAGATAGCAAAGGCCTAGTATTAATAGATAATACTTAGGTAGCTTTGCTATCTTTTTGTGCGTCTTAAAATTAGTAGACTAAGTATAAAAAAGTTAAAAACAATTAAAATAAAAAATAAATAAGAGATAAAAGGGAGGAATAGAAAAAATGATAATAAAAAAAGAAAAAGAATTTAATAAAATTAAATTCAAAGAAAGTGAGAAAGGTATAACGCTA
>USQA01000089.1 GCA_900556695.1 uncultured Clostridium sp. | reverse complement strand
TCGGAATGCGGATAAACATAATTGATACAATAATAATTCCAATCATACTACTAATATTAAAAATAGAGATAAGCCTCTCAATCGTTCCGATTTTCATAATTTTATATTTATTATTTAATTATTTGAATACAAATGCACATAAATTATATTTAAGAAAAGAAGATGAAGCATTAGAAAAACAAATAGAAAAAGAGGAAAAGTGGGAAAAAAATAATAAAAAGAAAACAATAAAATATGTGATATATCTATTAATAACAGGTGTTTTGTTATTTATAATAGGAGATGCATTAGGAAATACATTAGAAAATTTATGCAATATGTTTAACATATCACAAACCATTATTGGTATATTGTTGGGGTTTATAACAAGTATTCCTGAGTTAATTACATTTTTCGAAGCACAAAAACATTATAAAAAAGAAAAATCAAAAGAGATTTTAGGAGTTGTGGAGGCAACTAACAATATGCTTACATCAAATATGTTAAATCTATTTATTATACAATCAATAGGTATTCTAATTTTTGAGTTTTTTGTATAAATATTGTTAAATTACTTGACAAATAGCCAAAGAATATGCTAAAATATTATTCGTTACAAGAAGAAGTCAAAACTTCTCACCTTATCTAAATAAAGAAAAAGGTTAGAAATTAAATAATTTAGCATTTGGCTATTTTTATTTTGATGATTGACTTGTAACAAAAGTCAATTTTTTTATTGGAGGTGTTTTAGATAAAACAAGAATTACCAACAAATAGGCAAATAAGAGCAAAAGAAGTTCAATTAATAGGAGAAAACGGAGAAAAATTAGGAGTTAAACCTTTTGACCAAGCATTAGAAATGGCAGAAGAAAAAAACTTAGATTTAGTATTAGTTGCTCCAAATTCAAATCCACAAGTTTGTAAAATTATGAACTATGGAAAATATAAATTTGAACAAGCTAAAAAAGAAAAAGAAGCCAAAAAGAAACAAAAAGTATTAGAAGTAAAAGAAATAAGAGTTACTCCTAATATAGAAGAACACGACTTTAGTTTTAAAGCAAAAAATGCTAAAAAGTTTTTACAAGATGGAAACAAAGTAAAAATAACTGTTAGATTTAGGGGAAGAGAAGTAAACAATTCAAAAGCAGGAGAAAATGTTTTAAACAAATTTATCGAAGCTTTAGAAGAAGTTGCTAACGTTGAAAAAGCACCTAAACTAGAAGGAAGAAATATGTTTACAATTTTAGCAAAGAAAAATGCTTAAAATAAATTCAACAAAATATGAAAGGAGCGATGGCATATGCCAAAATTAAAAACAAATAGAGCTGCTAAAAAAAGATATTCTTTAACAGCAACAGGAAAAGTTAAAAGAACAAAATCAAATAGAAGACATTTATTAGCAAACAAAACAAAAAGACAAAAAAAATCAGGAAAAATCCAAAATGGTTATGCAGACAAGAGTTGTGAAAATACAATTAAAAAATTATTACCATATGGTGGATAATAGGTAGAGAAGGAGTGAAATAAAAATGGCAAGAGTAAAAACAGCAAGAACAACAAGAGCAAGACATAAAAAAATATTAAAACAAGCTAAAGGATACTATGGTGCAAAACATTATAGATTTAGAAATGCTAATCAAGCAGTAATGAAATCTTTATCTTACGCATATGTTGGAAGAAAAGATAAAAAGAGTAATTTTAGAAAATTATGGATAGCAAGAATTAATGCTGCTGCAAGAATGAATGGAACTACATATAGCAAAATGATAGCAGGATTAAAAAAAGCAAATGTTGCAATCAATAGAAAAATGTTAGCAGAAATAGCTGTAACAGATCCAAAAGCTTTTACAGAAATAGCTGAAATATCAAAAAAAGCATAAAAAAGTGGTTATAATACCACTTTTTTTGTTATTGCTTTTTCATTTTAGGTTTTGAAATAAGAGATGCCAAATATCCAAAGAATACAGCTGCAGCGATACCACCAGCAGAAGCCTTTACACCGCCAGTAAAAGCTCCGACTAATCCAGATTCTTGCACTCCTTCAATAGCTCCTTTAGCTAAATTGTAGCCAAAACCTGTTAAAGGTACTGTGGCACCTGCACCAGCGAAATCTACTAAATATTTATAAAGTCCTAAACCACCTAAAATGGTACCAGTAGTAACAAATATTACTAGAATTCTAGCAGGGGTAAGTTTTGTTTTATCTATTAATATTTGACCAATAACACAGATTATACCACCTGTTACAAAACATCTTAATAACATTTGCCAGTCGAAAACGTTCATCCAGTTTATATCCATATTTTTTCCTCCTTAAATTTCTATACTTATTGCATGTGCAATACCAGGTATTGATTCTCCTTGTTGTGAACTAGTAGAATTAGTTAATGCACCAGTTGCAATTAATAAAAGTTTTTTTATTTTTCTATCTTTTAATTGTTTAAAGAAATATCCAGAAAATACAGTTCCACAGCATGCACAACCACTACCACCAGAATGAGTATCTTGTGCATTTTTATCAAATATTAAAACACCACAGTCATTATAATTTGATTTAATATTATAACCTTGAGATTTAGCAAGATCAATAGCAATTTCTTTTCCAATATGTCCTAAATCACCACTAATTATTGCATCATAATAACTAGGATTTCTACCTGTATCTAAGAAATGTGCAATTAAAGTATCATTAAAAGCAGGAGCCATAGCAGCACCCATGTTGTTTGCATCTTTAATTCCCATATCAACAATTTTTCCAGGTGTAATATGAGTTATATAAGGACCTTGTCCGTCTTTAGACAAAATAGCAGCACCACTACCAGTAACTGTCCATTGGCTTGTAGGAGGCCTTTGATTTCCTAATTCCAAAGGAAATCTAAACTGTTTTTCAGCACTACAAAAATGACTAGAAGTAGCACATAAAACATTATTTGCAAAACCTTCAATTGCAATAGCACCTAAACACATAGATTCCACAAAAGTAGAACAAGCACCAAAAACTCCAAATAAAGGAATACTCAATTCCCTTAAACCAAAACTAGAAGAAATACACTGATTAAGCAAATCTCCGGCAAACATACAATCAATTTCATTAGCTGCCACACCAGATTTAGAAATAACAGTATTAACAGTTTCTTTTATAATTTTACTTTCAGCCTTTTCCCAAGTTTTTTCGCCCCAAAATTCATCATCCAAAGTTTGATCAAAATATTTAGCCAAAGGACCGTTCAGACTCTTTTGGCCCAACAATACTAGCACAATCCACTATAGTAGGAGGATTGTTAAATCTTATAGTTTGTTTACCTATCTTTTCCAAAAAATCATCTCCTTAAAATGTTGCCATCAGGGACGGACCTTTTTGGCAATTTTTTGCCACTAGGGACGGACCTTTTGACAATTTACAATTAATTAAACTAATGTAATTGCTTGTGTGTTAAATATCAAATAAATTATTCCAACAATAATAGAAGCAGAAATACCAAATACAAGAACAGGCCCTGCAACTGTAAACATTTTTCCTCCGACACCCATTACATAGCCTTCTGATTTATATTCCATAGCAGGTGAAACAATTGAATTTGCAAAACCTGTTATAGGTACTAATGATCCTGCTCCTGCAAATTTTCCTAATTTATTAAACAAGTTTAAACCTGTTAAAAATGCCGCAAATCCTATTAATAAAATGGAAACTATTGTACCAGATGTTTGTGTATCAAATCCACGTTCTTTGCATATATTAAGTATAATCTGTCCAATTGAGCAAATTAATCCTCCAACCCAAAATGCGTTGATGCAATTTTTCCATATGGGTGAGTTGGGTGATTTTTTATCTACGTATTCTTGATATGTTTGTTTTGTTTCTAAAGGATTCATAATTTACCTCCTAACTATCTTTACGATTTAAGTCAACAATAAAACTTAAATCCAAATCTACAAAATATTCAGAAATTTTGTCCCCATCAATATTAGCTCGTTGTTCTATAATTTTTACTTCTGATAAATAATCAATTGTTTTTGAAGCTTCCGAAATAGCCTTAACAATAGCATCTTTCCATGAAATAGTTGAATTTCCAGTAATTATTAAATGTTTTTTTATATCCATAGTAAACCTCCAAGAAATATTTTAAAAATAGCTTTTCCGCAATTTAGAAAAAATATACCAAATAGTAGAAATTTTTATAAAAAAAATATATAATCTTAATTAATAAAGTTATAGTGAAATTGTTAAAGAGGTCCGTCCCCAATGGCAAAAAATTGCCAAAAAGGTCCGTCCCCGGTGGCAATTAAGGAGGAGTTTGAATGGTTGATAAAGCTAGAGAAGTGGCACTAAAGTGCTTGTATAAGATAGATAAAGAAGATGCTTATTCTAATATAGTGCTAGATGAAATGTTGAACGAAAATAGGAGAAGATTAGACGAAAGGGATATTGGCTTAATTTCTGAAATTGTTTATGGTGTTGTTACATGGAGATTGACATTAGATGAAATTATAAGAAAGTATTCTAATATTAGATTAAAAAAGATTTCTACATGGATATTAAATATATTAAGAATGGGAGTTTATCAAATAATTTTCTTAGATAAGATTCCTAAATCTGCAGCTGTTAACGAAAGTGTTAATTTGGCTAAAAGATATGGACATAAAAGTAGTTCTAATTTTGTCAATGCTATTTTAAGAAAAGTTGAAAAAACAGATTATGAAGAATTGTTTAATATTGATAATGATGTAGAAAGAATATCAAAAACAACTTCTATGCCAGTATGGATAATAGAGGAACTATTAAAAGAAAAGAAAATAGAGGAAGTACAAGAAATTTGTGAAGCTTCAAATAGTAGACCTAATATATCAGTTAGGGTAAATAATTTAAAAACAACAAAGGAAAAGTTAAAAGAAGAGTTAAAGAAAAATGATATACAAGTTGAAGATGGGATATTAGATGATTTTTTAGTTATAAAAAAAGTGAAAAATATAGAAAATTTTGATTTGTTTAAAAAAGGATTTTTTACAATTGAGGATGAAGGTGCGGGATTAATACCTATTGTTTTAGATCCAAAACAAAATGAAATGGTTCTAGATGCATGTAGTGCACCTGGAGGAAAGACTACTTATATTGCAGAACTTATGGATAATAAAGGGAAAATTGAGGCTTGGGATATTTATGAACATAGATTAAAATTAGTAAATCAAAATGCTAAAAGATTAGGCATTAATATAATAAATACAAGCGCAAAAGATGCAACAAAATATAATGAAGAATATAAAGATAAATTTGATAAAATTTTATTAGATGTTCCTTGCTTAGGGATAGGCGTATTAAAGAGAAAACCAGATATAAAATGGAAAAGAAAAAATATACTGAAGAAAAAGATTTTTTGTATTTAAGAA
>USQA01000088.1 GCA_900556695.1 uncultured Clostridium sp. | reverse complement strand
ATATTAGAAAGAATGGGTGAAAGTATACGTGAATTAAATATTCAAAAGTTATTAGATACTACAGAAGATTATTTAATTGAAAAAGGATATTATAATCAAGATATTGAAAATATAAAAAAAGATTTTATAAAACAGTCATTTTTTAATAAATTCATAAAACAATTTGATGAGAATAACCATAATTGGGGAATATTAGTGAATTTTAGATTGAATTCAGCAAGAATTGCACCACTTTATGATTTAGATTGTAGTTGTGATATAGGAAAATTATCAAAACATATGCGAACTACTGATAATGGAAGTTTTAATAGCATGGAACAATTTATGAAACAATATAAAGATGAAGATTGGTTTGAAATGTATATAAAAGAAGTTATAAGTAAATTTAATATAGAAGAAGCTTTTAAAGATTCCGAAGAGGAAACTAATACTAAAATACCAGTTAAATATAAGCAAAGGTACAAAGACTTTTTTGCAGTAAGATTTTACGAATTAAAACAAGCATATGAAAAAGTTTTTATAACTAAAGGAGAAAATCAAGCAGAGAGAGAAGATATAACAAAATAATAATTGATATTTATATTAAAATGTGCTATTATATAATACATAATAGCACATTTATAATGGAGGAAAAAATGTATAGAACAAAAAATTGTGGAGAATTAAATATAAAAAATAAAGATGAAATTGTAGAACTTTCTGGATGGATACAAAAAATAAGAGATTTGGGTGGAATGATATTTATAGATTTAAGAGACGAATTTGGAATTACTCAAATTGTTATAAGTGACGAAGAACTACAAAATAAAGCAAAAGAACTAAATACAGAAAGTTGTATCCACATTTCACGGAAAAGTTGTGGAAAGAAGTAGTAAAAATACTAAAATTCCAACAGGAGAAATAGAAGTTATCGCAAAAGAGATAGAAGTATTAGGAAAATGTAAGAATATACTTCCTTTTGAAATAAATACAGATCAAGAAGTAAGAGAAGATTTAAGATTAGAATATAGATTTTTAGACTTAAGAAATGAAAAATTACACAACAATATATTACTTAGATCAAAAATATTAAAAACTTTAAGAGATAAAATGGATGAATTAGGATTTGCAGAAATTCAAACTCCTATTTTAGCTAATTCATCACCAGAAGGAGCAAGAGACTTTTTGGTTCCAAGCAGATTAAATCCAGGAGAATTTTATGCACTTCCTCAAGCACCACAGCAATTTAAACAATTGTTAATGGTATCAGGATTTAATAAATATTATCAAATAGCACCTTGTTTTAGAGATGAAGACCCAAGAGCTGATAGAGCGCCAGGAGAATTTTATCAATTAGATTTTGAAATGAGTTTTGCAACACAAGAAGATGTTTTTAAAGTAATAGAAGAAGTTGTACCATATACATTTGAAAAACATACAAATTGGAAAGTAGATAAAGGACCATTTATACGTATTCCATACAAAGAAGCAATGGAAAAATACGGAATAGATAAACCAGACTTAAGAAATCCATTAATAATCCAAGATGTAACAAAATTATTTGAAAATTCAGATTTTAATGCATTCAAAAATAAAACAATAAAAGCAATTGTAGTTCCAAATGGAGCAAAACAAGGAAGAAAATTCTTTGATAAAATGGGAGAATTTGCAACAACAGAAGAAGTTGGAGCAAAAGGATTAGCATGGACAAAATTTGAAGAAGATGGAACAATTTCAGGAGGAATAGCAAAATTTATTACAGAAGATATAAAAGAAAAACTACAAAGTGAAATAGGTGTAGAAAAAGGATCAAGTATATTCTTTATTGCAGATGAATTTGCGAAAGCGCAAAAAATAGCAGGATTAGTAAGAATTGAATTAGGTAATAGGTTAGATTTAATAGAAAAAGGTGTATATAAGTTCTGTTTTATAGTAGATTTCCCAATGTATGAATTATCAGATGAAGGAACTATAGACTTTAGCCATAATCCATTTTCAATGCCACAAGGTGGACTAGAAGCATTAGAAAATAAAGATCCATTAGATATATTAGCATATCAATATGACTTAGTATGCAATGGATACGAGATGGCATCAGGAGCAGTAAGAAATCATAATCCAGAAATTATGATAAAAGCATTTGAAATAGCAGGATATTCAGAAAATGATGTAAAAGAAAGATTTGGAGCATTATATAATGCATTCCAATATGGAACACCACCACATGCAGGAGCCGCACCAGGAGTAGACAGAATGGTAATGCTAATTGCAGATTCACAAAATATCAGAGAAATAATTGCATTCCCAAAAAATAAGAAAGCTAAAGATTTACTAATGAAAGCACCATCACAAGTATCAGAACAACAATTAAAAGATGTACACATAAAAATAAGAAATGATGAAAAGAATTAAAATTTATTTTTTAGATAAGTAAGCTTATATTTTTTAAAAGTAGAAATAAAGGAGAGCAAAAAATGGAATTTAGATATACAACAAGTGATATGGTTTGTTCACAAGAGATAATAATAGAAGTAGATGGAGAAATAATAAAAAATGTAACTATTGTAGGAGGATGTGCAGGAAACACTGCAGGAGTATCTAGTTTAATTAAAGGAATGAAAATAGATGAAGCAATAAAAAGGCTAAAAGGAATTCAATGCGGAAATAGAGGAACATCATGTCCAGATCAACTTGCAATAGCATTAGAAAAAGTTAAAAATAAAATGTCATAAAAAACTTGTATAATAAAAATAATTATGATATAAATAAAGTATAAAAATAAAGCTAATATAGAAAGGCGGAGTTTTTGTGGAAGAGAAAATGGTAAAAGATGCAAAAACAATCTTAATTGTTGATGACGAACAACCAATTGTAGATATATTGGTATATAATTTAAAAAAGGAAGGATACAACACAATAGAAGCTAGTGATGGAATGACAGCTGTAGACATAGCATTAGAGAAAAAACCAGATTTGATTTTATTAGATATAATGCTTCCAAAATTAGATGGATTATCAGTATGTAAAAGAATAAAAAATTCTTTAAATGTTCCTATTATTATGCTAACAGCTAAAGATAGCGAAATTGACAAAATATTAGGGCTAGAATTGGGTGCTGATGATTATATAACAAAACCATTTAGTGTTAGAGAATTAGTTGCAAGAGTAAAAGCTAATCTAAGAAAAATAGATGCTGTTGCTGCTATTCAAATGCCAAGTAATGTAGAAGAAAATAAGAAAAAAGAGAATAAAATAGTAGTAGGAGACTTAGAATTAGATTTAGATAAATTCGAAGTAAAAGTAAGAGGAGAAGTTATAGATTTAACATTAAGAGAATTTGAAGTACTTAAATTCTTAGCATCACAACCAGAACAGGTTATAACAAGAGAAACACTACTTGAAAAAGTATGGGGATATGAATATTATGGAGATATAAGAACAGTAGATGTAACAGTTAGAAGAATTAGAGAGAAAATTGAAAAAGACACATCTATACCAAAAATCTTGATGACAAGAAGAGGAGTAGGATATTATATAGCATCAAACTAGAAAGAAATATCTTTCTAGTTTTTTTGTTATCGATTCCGGGGTTGCTATTGGTTCCGGGTTTAAATTGCAAATTATTTCTTTAATTAAGTTATAAAAAATATTTTTTTAGCATAGTAAACTAATATTTTTCACTAAAACAAAATTTAAATATACTATAATTAAATTATAAAAAATGAAGGTGAGATAAATGAATAGAAACAACACAAATAAAATAAAAGTAGGTAATGTACAAATTGGAGGACAAAATAAAGTCGTAATTCAATCTATGTGTAATACGAAAACAAAAGATATAGAAGCAACTGTAAAACAAATTTTAGAATTAGAAAAGGTAGGCTGTGAAATTATAAGAGTTGCATGTTTAGATATAGAAGATGCAAAGGCTATAAAAGAAATAAAAAAACAAATACATATTCCAATTGTTGCTGACATACATTTTGACTATAAAATAGCATTAGAAGCAATTGAATCTGGGGTTGACAAAGTAAGAATAAACCCTGGTAATATAGGTTCAGAAGATAGAGTAAAAAAGGTAGTAGATAAATGTAAAGAAAAGAGTATTCCAATAAGAATAGGGGTTAATGCAGGATCACTAGAAAAAGATTTATTGGAAAAAAACAATGGAGTACCTACTGCTGATGCAATGATAGAAAGTGCAAAAAGACATGTAGATATACTAGAAAAGCTAGATTTTCATGATTATTTAATATCATTAAAAGCATCAAATTTAGATTTATGTATTGAAAGCTATGAAAAAGCATCTAAGACTTTTAATTGTCCATTACATTTAGGTGTTACAGAAGCTGGGACAGAATTTAGCGGAACAGTAAAATCTAGTATAGGTTTGGGATATTTATTAAGAAATGGAATAGGAGATACTGTAAGAGTATCTTTATCAGATGATCCAATAAAAGAAATAAAAGTAGTAAAAGAAATATTAAAGGATTGCAATTTATATAAAGATTCTCCTACATTAATTGCGTGTCCAACATGTGGAAGGACACAAATTGATTTAATACCAATAGCAAAAGAAGTAGAAGAATTTTTGCAAACTATAAAATCAGATATTACAGTTGCAGTAATGGGCTGTGCTGTAAATGGCCCAGGAGAAGCAAGAGGGGCAGATATCGGAATTGCAGGAGGAATTAAAGAAGGACTTTTATTTAAAAAAGGAAAAATAATAAAAAAAGTAAAACAAGAACAAATAGTAGAAACTTTAAAAGAAGAAATATTAAAAATGATATAAAAATTTATAAGATATTAAAATGGAGGAAACTATGGAAATTATAGTTGGAAAAACAGCCGGTTTTTGTTATGGAGTAAAAAGAGCAATAGATGGAGTAAAAGAAGAAAGTAAAAATAATAAATTGTTTTGCATAGGAGAAATAGTACACAACAGACAAGTTATAGAAGATTTACAAAATAAAGGTGTGAATTTTGTTGAGGATATAAGCAAAGTACACGATGCAAAGTCAAAAGTTGCAATAAGAGCTCATGGGGTAAAAAAAGAAGTTTATGAAATAGCTAATAAAAATAAAATTGATATAATAGATTATACATGTCCAAATGTTTTAAGAATACATGAAATAGCAAAGGAATATGCAGAAAAGGGATTTTATATAATTCTTTGTGGAAAAAAGGAGCACCCAGAAAATATAGGAACAATAAGTTATTGTGGGAAAAATTATTCTGTTATTCAAGATGAAAAAGAACTAAAAGAAGCATTAAAAAGATTTGAAAAAACAAATATTAAAAAACTTTTAGTTATTTCGCAGACAACATTTAGCCTTAAAAAATTTACTTTAATAGAGCAAGCAATAAGAGAAGAATTAAAAGATGAAGAAAATATAATTATTAAAAATACAATATGTAGAGCAAC
>USQA01000087.1 GCA_900556695.1 uncultured Clostridium sp. | reverse complement strand
TTCAATCTCTTCTACACTCAATTTTCTTGTTAAATCAATTAATTCTTTTCCATCAATATATTCATATACAACAAAAGTTTTATCTAAATCATTTAAATATTTTACTTGAATAATTTTTGCAGTAGGAATATCTAAATTTTCATAAATAACTTCAATTTCTTTAATTTGTTCTAGATTATTTCCATCATATATTTTTATAAAGTATTTTTTATTATCTTTTTCACAAATATATCTTAGAGCACTAGAATAACCACTAAAATCTTGTTTTACATCTTTACACTTTTTAAAAAAATCAATTTTAGATATTAAGTCATCACTCATATTACATCTCCTAATTCATCTAATAATTTTAAGAACTATATAATGTATATAGTATATCAATTATATTTTAATTTTTCAATAAATATATATTTTTTATCCCCATGATTTTCCTACATTTCTAGAAGATATTTTTTTAATTTATCATATACTAATAAATACAAGACAGATGGTAAATACCATCTGTCTTGCATTGCGGAATTTTTATTCTTTGTCGCATTCACACCTTGTTTTCCAAATTTCATCAAGTATCTTCTTGCGATAGTAAGGATTCCAGTTACAATAAAAATCAACATAAAATTTCATTAACCTCTCTCTACATTTATCACACGTTTTAGGAAACTGTGCAATGCCTTTTGTAAAGGCATTTTCTCTGTCTCCCCACCATGCAATAGAAAACTTGTCTAAATATTCTTCAGGGATTCTATGAAGAAGTTCAACAAATTCCCAAGATGAGATTTGGTCATAAACACCAATATCTTGCCAATGCTTTAACATTGTATTTTCCTTAATGTTTATTGGAAATAATACAGCAGTAGTCCCTTCAGGCATCTTACCATAAATAAACTTGAGGGAATTTAAACAGTCTTGAATTTGTTCTTCACGAGTTAAGAAGGGAGCACCTAAAAGTACATTAATTTGAAGACTAATTTTGTATTTTTCACACAATCTTGTTACTTCAAGGTACTTTGCTGCATCTATATCTTTATTATAGATTGCTCTAACTTCTTCATCAGCTGATTCAAATCCCATCTCAAACTTTATCTCTTGTTCTTTTCCAAGAATTCTTCTTATGTCCTGAAGCTTTTTTTCGTTGATTGTATTATAATGAGTCTCCATTGTAATTATAGGAATATTCCTATGGGATACAAAATGTAATATCTCTAGAAATAAATCATATGGAATTTCCCTTTCAGAAAGAAACGATCCATTTGCTTCGAGTTCCAACTCAACTATATCAAAATCTTCGAGTCTTATTTTTTGAAGTTCTGGCTTGACCATCTCTAAGGTAAGATTATAATCAAAACCATAATTGCAAAAAGTACAAGCATTTTCGCATCCACAAGACATGAAAAGCAATTGATAAGTTTTATTTTCCACTCGAACTAAAGATACTATTGGTGTTCCTACTTCAGTTTTTATATTTTTCCGCATTTTCCAGATTTCATGAGTTAAATATTCATTCATCTCATAACCTCCTTTTTAATTTAAATTGAAATAGTATCCTACATATTTATTGTATCTCTTTTCAAAATAAAACAAGTAATCTTTTTAATATTAAAAAAATCACTTGTTTTATTTATTTTATTGGAATATATAATTTCAACTTATTGTTTGGTAAATATTCTTCGATATCTGGTAAATCTTCTAATTCACATTCAATATTAGGAATAATTGTCCTATATACTTTTTTACAAAATTCATATAATGAAGTAGAATTTATATAATCACATTCGAAAACTAAATAATTACTAGGCCTTAAGTTTAATTTTATTGAATTTTTAAACTTTTCTGTAGATGCTATATAATATATCGCTTCATCTATACTACAAGTTTTATCATATTCTAATAAACCATATTCTTTTTTTTCTTTTATATACTTATCATTATTTTCCCAAAATAGTGGAGCTTCATTATGGCAATTCTTAACCGTTGTTTTCATAGAAATAGCATACAAATTAAATGCTATATTCTTTTCTATATGATAATTAAATTCATCTGTTACATCTTCATTTGTTAATTCATACTGTGAAAAGAATTTTATATTTGCTTTATTAGTATTTATCTCTCTTGGAATAAATCCCATCATTGATTTAAATGCTCTAGAAAAAGCTTGTGAAGATTCATAATTATATTTTATTGCAATATCAATTATTTTTTCTTTTCCTTCTAATAAATCTAGAGCAGACATGCTTAATCTTCTTTTTCTTATATAATCAGCTAAAGTATAGTTGGTTACAAACAAAAAAATTCTATGCATTGTATATTCGTTTACACCAAGTATTTGAGCCAATTTTTTATAACTAATTTTTTCACAAAGATTATCTTCTATATAATTAATTAAATCATTAAATCTTTCAGTACTTTGTTTATTCATATATTTTCCTCATTTTTTATAGAACTAAAGATAGTATAACATTTTTTCTATAAAAATACAAATTATATGTTTTTTCAAAATTTATAAAAAAACTCAGAGAAGTAACAAACTCCTCTGAGAAATCAATCCATCTAACTTCAGTTACATACAAGCCCTAAAAAATTTGATATAAATACAAAAAACCACATTCCTGCATATGCAAATTCTTCAGAACGCTTTTCATTTTTAATGACTATTGCTTTTATTAGTTCACTTAATCCCGTCCATGCTATCATAACAAGAAAAATCACATTCACTATTGTTCTTGCCATAAAATCATCATAGAAATTGCACTTATATATAGTTCCAACAAAAGCACCCATCATAGTGATAAAGCTTATTATGTTATACCAAGTGCTATTTACTATCTTTTTGGTCATAAGTTTTACCCTCTTTGGTAATCTGCTTTGTTTTTTAACACTCTTCCGTGATAGGAATTTTAAAAATGTCTTTTTCATAAAGTTCATCCTTTCTTAATTTGATGGCAGATTGATTTTTATTCTAAATTATAAAAAAACTGTACTTATTATAGCACATTTAGCCTTTAAAAGCAATCCTCATCATCCTTTCGTTTGGATGATTTGATTTTATTTTCTGATTGATTTTTGTCTCTCTCAGTTCTATTAGTTCGAACAGATATGTAGATGGTGCCAACAGGCAGAATCGAACTGCCGACCTACGGGTTACGAATCCGTTGCTCTACCAACTGAGCTATATTGGCATATTATTAACTAGTTTTGATTTTAACACACTATTATATTAATATCAAGAAAAATAGACCACAAATGTGGTCTATTTTTCTTGGTTCTCAAGTATGCATTATTCAAATTTATTAATACATTCCATCCATTCCTGCTGGCATTGCATCTGAATGTCCTCCACAATTACATCCTTTTTCTTCAGGTACATCTGTAACTAAACTTTCTGTTGTAAGTACCATTGATGCTATTGAAGCTGCATTTTGTAATGCACTTCTTGTTACTTTTGTGGGATCAACAATTCCTGATTTTTTCATGTCAACATATTCCTCATTTGCTGCATCAAATCCTACTCCTACTTTTGATTGTTTTACTTTGTCAACTATAACAGCTGGTTCTAAGCCACTATTTCTTGCAATTTGCTTTACTGGTTCTTCTAAAGCTTGAAGTACAATTTGTGCTCCTAATTTTTCTCCATTTTCTAAGTTAGAAATTAATTCTTCTACTTTAGGAATTACATTTATTAATGCTGTTCCACCACCTGCAACTATACCTTCTTCAACAGCTGCTTTTGTAGCAGATAAAGCATCTTCAATTCTTAGTTTTTTGTCTTTCATTTCAACTTCAGTAGCTGCACCAACACCAATTACTGCAACACCTCCTGCAATTTTTGCTAAACGTTCTTGTAATTGTTCTTTATCATATTCACTTTGTGTTTCAGTAATTTGAGTTTTTATTTGATTTACTCTTTCTTCAATTAATTTTTTATCTCCTGATCCATCTACTATAATTGTATTTTCTTTTTGTACTTTTACTTGTTTTGCTCTACCTAATTGTTCTATTGTAGTATCTTTTAATTCTAGTCCTAAGTCTGATGTAATAACTTCTCCTCCTGTTAATATGCTTATATCTTCAAGCATTGCCTTTCTTTTATCTCCAAATCCTGGTGCTTTTACTGCTACAACATTTAGAACGCCTCTTAATTTGTTTAATACTAATGTAGATAATGCTTCTCCTTCGATATCATCACAAATTATTACTAATTTTCCTGATTGTTGCATTAAATTTTCTAATAAAGGCAAAATTTCTTGAATATTACTAATCTTTTTATCTGTAATTAAAATATATGGATTGTCTATAACTGCTTCCATTTTTTCTGTATCTGTTACCATATATGGTGAAACATAACCTTTATCAAATTGCATACCTTCTACTACATTTAATTCTGTATTTGAAGTTTTTGATTCTTCTATTGTAATAACTCCGTCTTTTGATACTTTTTCCATTGCATCAGCAATTAGTTTTCCTACCTCTTCATTATTTGCAGATATACTAGCAACTCTTGCTATATCTTCTTTTCCGTTAACTTCTGAACTAATTTCTCTTAATCCTTCAACAGCAGTGTTAACAGCTTTGTCAATTCCTCTCTTTATAACCATAGGGTCTGCTCCTGCTGCTACATTTTTTACTCCTTCTTTAATCATACTTTGAGCTAAAACAGTAGCAGTTGTAGTTCCATCACCTGCAACATCATTTGTTTTTGTAGAAACTTCTTTTACTAAACGAGCTCCCATATTTTCAAATTTGTCTTCTAATTCTATTTCTTTTGCTATTGTTACACCATCATTTGTAATTAGTGGAGCTCCAAAGCTCTTGTCTAATACTACATTTCTTCCTTTTGGTCCTAATGTAACTTTTACTGTATCAGCTAATTTATTAACACCTTCTAATAAAGATTTTCTTGCATCTTCTCCAAATCTAATAATCTTTGCCATTTTTTATCATTCCTTTCTTTTTTATTCTACTATTGCTAATATATCTTCTTGTTTTACTATTATGTATTCTTGACCTTCATATTTTACTTCTGTACCAGAATATTTACTTACAATTACATTGTCTCCCTTTTTTACTACAACTTCCTCTATTTTTCCGTCAACTTTTTCTCCTGGTCCTACTTCTATTACTTCGGCAATCTGTGGTTTTTCTTGAGCATTTCCTGCTAATATAATTCCACTTTTTGTTTTTTCTTCGCCTTCTTTCATTTTTATTAATACTCTACTACCTAATGGTTTAATCATTTTACATTACCTCCTTTGGTTATTAGCACTCTTGTTTAGTGACTGCTAATAATTTATACCCATTTTATTTAAATGTCAATACCTTTATTATAATTTTCACACAAAGTTCACATATCTATTTTATGCATTGTATATATGATATATTACTTCATGTATAAAGTAATTTCATTTTTCTTCTTATTAGTAAATTCTCTTGCTTTTTTACT
>USQA01000086.1 GCA_900556695.1 uncultured Clostridium sp. | reverse complement strand
AATTTTTTTTCAATAAAATATTAAAATTAAGTTTTGATTTATACAAAAAAGATATATTTTTTTCATTTTTTTCACATAATTTTCACAAACATATTGTATTATAATTTCAAAATACGATATTATAAGTATAAACTAATATTTTAGGAGGTCTTTCAAATGGAAGAAAATAACGAAAATTCAAAAAAATTTAAAACAGTCCAAGATCCTAACGCTTATAAAAAAGTTCTTAAAAAAGAAAAAAATAATAACAATTATGGTTTTGGAAGAAATTTTTTATTACCATTTTTTAGTGGTATTTTAGGGTGTACTCTTGTAGTTGGAACATGTTTTGGAGTTCCATCAATAAAATCAAAATTATTAAGTAATACAAACAACATATCAAATACAAATTCTAGCTCACAAAATAGTGGATATGTATCTCAAACTTCACTTTCAAATTATTCTGATACTTCAATATATGCAGCTAACAAGATATTACCTTCAATTGTAGGAATAAAAGTAGAATATAATGTTAATTCATTAATATCAATGTTCGGAAATAGCGGTCAAACATCTACCGCTTCTGCTAGTGGTTCTGGTATTATTATAAGTGAAGATGGTTATATTTTAACTAACAATCATATTGTTTCAACATCTTCTTCAGAATCATATTATGAAGTTTCTGAAGCAACAAAATTAACAGTAACATTATTCAATGATGACACAGAATATGAAGCAAAAATAATAGGAACTGATGAACAAACAGATTTAGCTGTTATAAAAATAGAAAAAACTGGTCTTTCAAAAGCTGAATTTGCAGATTCAGATAATATCAAAGTTGGAGAATTTGCAATGGCTGTTGGAAATCCTTTAGGAATGCAAAGCAGTATCACATGTGGAGTAATTAGTGCTGTTAATAGAGAAGTTACAGATACAGAAGGTAAAAAATACAACTTAATTCAAACAGATGCTGCAATAAACTCTGGAAACAGTGGTGGAGCTTTAGTAAATAGTGAAGGTAAAGTTATTGGTATAAACACTTTAAAATTATCTGGAACTGGAATTGAAGGAATGGGATTTGCAATACCTATAAATTCAACAACAGACATAACATCACAATTAATTCAATATAGTAAAGTAAAAAGACCTTATATTGGAATTTCTGGTATGGACTTAAGTGAAGAAACTGCAAAAAAATATAATTTAGTTGTTGGTATATATGTAAAATCTGTCGATGACTTCTCTGCTGGAGAAAAAGCAGGAATTAAATCTGGTGATGTTATTATAGAAGCTGATGGAAAAAAAGTTACTAAAATGGATGAATTAAACGAAATTAAAAACTCTCATAAAATTGGTGACGAAATGAAAATTAAAATAAAAAGAGACAATAGTGAAAAAGAACTTACTATAACTTTAGGTGAACAACCTTAAAAAATTTTAACTTTTCACTTTCAGTTCACAAAATGGACAAAATTGGTTGTTAAAATGTATTCATAATCAGTAAGAAAAACTGATTTGAATTTAAAAACATCCCCTTTTATTTTCAAAAAAGAGTTCACTTTAAATGTGAACTCTTTTACTTTTTATAGAATAACTAGATCTTTTTCACTAGTTTGTGAATCATTTCCATATGCATATATAAGATATAATTCACTTCCAGTTAAATAAAACTCTGTTGTATTCTCTATATTATAGATATCACTTGATATGTCTCTATCATAAATATTATACCCTAATTGTTTTAAATCTTTTACCTTCTTTTCTTCTGAATCTATTTCTTGTTTTATTTTATTTTGTACATCATGTTTATCAATTTGTTCAATTTTCAAAACTTCTTCTAATGATATTTCTTTATTGTTTCTTAGATCATAATTATATGTTTGAATTATTATTCTTTGCGCATTTGAACCTTCTTTTAAGTTTGATTTTATCATTAATGATAAAATATCATCTTGTACGTTCGCAACATATTCTACAGTAAATATAACATTTTTATTTTCACTTTTTAATACATTTCTTGCTTTTGAAGCAAAAACATTTTCAATTTCTTGGTTATACTTATCTACAATTTCACTGTCAATATTAATATATGGTATATTTATATTAATTTCATAGCTATTATCTTTAGATCTTTGTTCTGAATATTTAGTGCATACTAATCCTTGTTCTTTATTTACTTTTTTATTATCATTTTCATTATCATTTTGAATTGTATTGTTAAACAAATTATCAAAATTAGCTTTTAAAGTTTCTACTTCATCTTGAGTTTTTTTCCCTAATTCACTTTGTTTTTCTTTTATCCCTATCAATTGAGCTATATCAATTCTTGCATAAAATTGCACATATGATGCTATTACAATGGAAATAATACAAAACAATATAATAGATATATATATTATCACATGTTTTTTATCGATTTTTGTACTTTGTGTTTTTGCTATATTCACTTTTTTTCCTCTTTCCTAATTAACTATTACAACAATTAAGTTTACATTTTTCTTATAAAAATACAGTTATACTTTTATATTATAACATAATACTTCAAGAAATATAAAACTGTAACATAAATGTAATATAAGATAGTTTTTTCTTTATGTTTTTTATCAAAATAATTTAACATTAAAATCGCTAATCTTATTGACTATTACGGTTTTTTGAGATATTATAATATATATGTAATTTAAAGGAAATGAGGAATTAAAAGTATGTTATGTTCAGAATGTAATAAAAATCCAGCTATACTTTTTTATAAAAAAATAGAAAATGGAAAAGAAACTTTAGAAGGTTATTGTTACGAATGTGCTAGCAAAAAAGGAATTGACCCTAAAGAAGTTTTATTTAAACAAAATGAAGTTTTAAGTAATGACAAAATAAATATTAATGATATGACAAAACAATTTGAATCTATATTTAAAGATTTAGCTGAAAATATTAATTTAGAAAATATCGAAGATATTGAAGGAGCTATAACTTTTGATGCTTCTGAAGATATCGATTCTGATGAAAATTCACCTAAAATAACTGGAGCAGCTATCCCACTTGGTTCACTATTTACAAATATATTTAATAATAACAAAAAACAAAATAGTAATGAACAAGAGGATCTTGGAACATCTAGAAAAAAAGTAAAAGTAGAAAAAAAGAAAAATAGTAAACAAAATAAAAAGAAAAAATTTCTTGATACTTTTGGAACAAATTTAACATTAAAAGCCAAAAACAAAGAATTAGATATTGTAATTGGTAGAGATAAAGAAATTCAAAGAATTGTACAAATCTTAAATAGACGTTCTAAAAATAACCCTTGTTTAATTGGTGAACCTGGTGTTGGTAAAACAGCAATTGCTCAAGGTTTAGCAATAAAAATAGCAAATCAAAATGTACCAGCAAAATTATTAAATAAAGAAGTATATCTTTTAGATATGACAGCTGTTATAGCTGGGACTCAGTTTAGAGGTCAATTTGAATCTAGAATGAAAGGCATTATTGACGAATGTAAAAACTTTGGAAATATTATTTTAGTTATTGATGAAATACACAATATCATCGGAGCTGGTGATGGTGAACACTCTATGAATGCAGCAAATATACTAAAACCTGCTTTATCAAATGGAGAAGTTCAATTAATAGGAACAACCACACTAAAAGAATATAGAAAATATATAGAAAAAGATTCTGCTTTAGAAAGAAGATTTCAACAAGTACTAGTAGAAGAACCTAATGTTGATGACTCTATAAATATTCTTGAAGGAATAAAAAAATATTATGAAGAATATCATAAAGTAAAAATATCTACAGACGTTATTCGTCAAGCAGTAATAATGTCTGAAAAATATATTCATGATAGATTTTTACCAGACAAAGCAATTGATATTTTAGATGAAGCTTGTTCAAGAATAAATTTGGAAAATAAAGATTTAGTTGATTTAGAAATGTTAAAACAAGAATTAGTTAAAGTTCAGACAGAAAAAGATGAAGTCGTTGCAGCAGATTCAACAGAAGATTATCAAAAAGCTGCTGATTTAAAAACAAGAGAATGTCAATTAATAGAAGAAATTGAAAAACTAAATGAAAAAATGAAACCAAGACAAATAACTATACAAGACATTGCAAATGTTATAGAAAGCTGGACTAAAATTCCTGTCAAAAAAATAACAGAAGAAGAAACAAAAAAATTATTAAATCTTGAAACAAATCTTCATAAAAGAATTATCGGCCAAGAAAATGCTGTTAATAGTGTTTCTAGAGCGATCAGAAGAAATAGAGCTGGATTAAAAAGCACTAAAAGACCACCATCATTTATTTTCGTAGGTCCTACAGGAGTTGGTAAAACAGAACTTGCAAAATCCTTAGCTTACGAAATGTTTGGTAGTGAAGATTCTATTATTAGAATTGATATGTCAGAATATATGGAAAGTCATTCAACTTCAAAATTAATTGGTGCACCTCCAGGATATGTTGGATATGACGATGCTGGTCAATTAACTGATAAAGTAAAAAGAAAACCTTATTCTATAATTTTATTAGACGAAATTGAAAAGGCTCATCCAGATGTATTTAATATTTTATTACAAGTATTAGATGATGGAAAACTAACTGATAGTCAAGGAAATACTGTAAGTTTTTCAAATACAATTATAATAATGACATCAAATGCTGGATCAAATCTAAACACTAATTCAATTGGATTTGGTAATAAAACTGTAGATAAAGATAAAATAATTGATAACTTAAAAGAAGTATTTAGACCAGAATTCTTAAATAGAATTGATGAAATTATTTCATTTGATCCTTTAACAAAAGACCAATTATTACAAATAGTTGATTTAATGTTAAAAGATACTATAAAAGCTTTGAATGAAAAAGATATAAAAACAGATATATCAAAAAAAGCAAAAAACTTTATTTTAGAAAAAGGCACAGATGTTAAATTTGGTGCAAGACCTTTAAGAAGAGCTATTCAAAGATACATTGAAGATGAATTATCAGAAATGATATTAAAAGGTGAGCTTTTAGATGGTCAAACTGTAAAAATAGACTCTGTTAATAATGAATTAAAATTTGAAGTAAAATAGGAGATTATTATGTTAAAACATATACCAAATACATTAACAATTATACGTTTTTTATTAATACCATTTATAGTTTTAAATATATTTATGAGTAACTATATAATAGCATTTATCTTTTTTACGATATCAGGATTAACTGACATTGCTGATGGATTTATAGCTAGAAAATTTAATTTAATTTCTAATTTTGGTAAATTAATGGATCCTCTAGCTGATAAATTAACTCAAATTGCTACTCTTACTTCATTAGTATTTACTAATATAATACCTATTTGGATATTAATAATTGTTTTATTAAAAGAATTTATAATGATAGTTGGAGCTTCTTTCCTTTATGGTAAAGATGTAGTAGTTTATAGTAGATGGTATGGAAAAGTAGCAACTGTTTTATTTTATATAGCAATTGTTGTATCTTTATTATTAAA
>USQA01000085.1 GCA_900556695.1 uncultured Clostridium sp. | reverse complement strand
ATCAATCCAAACTCTTTTCATTTTTGCATTTGGATTTGGTTTAGCCATCATAAAAACTAATCTTTGTATATATTCTCCCTCTCTTCCAGAGTCTCCTGCATTATAAATTTCTTCAATATCTTCTCTTTGCATTAGACCTTGTACAATATTAAATTGATTTTGTACAGCTGGAATTATCTCATATTTCCATTGTTCTGGAATAAAAGGTAATGTATCTAATCTCCAAAACTTTAATTTTTCATCATATTTATCCGGATAACTCATTGTCACCAAATGCCCTACACACCAAGTTATAATCCAATCATTTGATTCTAGATATCCATTTTTTCTATTTGTTGTTATTTTTAAAGCTTTTGCAAATTCCATTGCTACTGATGGTTTTTCTGTTATTAATAGTTTCTTGCTCATTTCATCTTTCCTTTATTATTTTTTAAGTCTTTCATCTATATATTTATTTATCTTTTCTTTTATATTTTTCATCCTTTGTTTGGTTTCTTCATTTTCATAATCTATTTTTTTAGATATTTTTTCTATATATTCTCTTTTTCTTATTTCTTTTAAAGTTTCATCAAAATTTATGTTATAAACATATGCATACCATGCAACCATATTATCTGCATTTGTTTTTAAATCTTCGTATCTTGCTGCGTTATCTTTCATTATCGTTTCATAAACTTTATCAGTTATTTTTTCTTTTTTCAAATTATCAATTGGAAACCACACTGCATTTTCTATTGGCTCTGTTATTATTATATTAAAAATATCTAGTTTATCTGAATCTCTAATTATTTTACAATGTAATAATTCTCTTTCTCCTAGCCCTTTTTCTATTTCTATTTTATTATGATTTTTTATTGCTATATAAATAATTTTATCATATATATCTTCTTTTAAAAATTTTCTTATTAATCCTTCAGCAAATAAAACTTGTAATCCTTGCACAGCATGATCTATACTTTGTCTATCTTTGAATGTATCAAATCTCTTAATTTGCTCGAATCTTCCTATATCATGTAAAAGACCTATTAATTCTGCTAAATCAATATCTTCTTGTGATAATTTTAATTTTTCAGCTAGTTTTTTTGCATTATCTGCAACTCTTAATATATGCTCTTTTTTTAGCCTAATTTTTGGATTTGTGTCATCATATTTTTTTATATACTCATTTAATACTTGTTTTGCTTTTTTGATATCTATCATTTCTATCACCTTTCAAATTGTATCACTTATGAAATTATATTTCAAATATAGATTTAAAACTTTTACTATATTAAAAATTTTCTTGAAAATAAAGCCATTTTGGTATATAATTACTTCATTAATATGAAAGGGGCAATTTAGATGGGATATAACTTTATAGAAATAGAAAAAAAATGGCAAGATTATTGGGAAAAAAATAAAACTTTTTATACAGATGTATGGGATTTTTCTAAGCCTAAATACTATGCATTAGATATGTTTCCTTATCCATCTGGACAAGGTCTTCATGTTGGACATCCAGAAGGATATACAGCAACTGATATAATATCTAGAATGAAAAGAATGCAAGGTTATAATGTTCTTCATCCTATGGGATGGGATGCATTTGGTCTTCCAGCAGAACAATATGCAATAAAAACAGGTAACCATCCAGCTGGATTTACAAGAAAAAATATTGAAACTTTTAAAAAGCAATTAAAAATGCTTGGTTTTTCTTTCGATTGGGATAAAGAACTTGCAACATGTGATTCTGAATTTTATAAATGGACTCAATGGATATTTAGCCAATTGTATAAAGATGGTTTAGCAAAATTAGTTGAAATGCCTGTTAACTGGTGTGAAGAATTAGGATGCGTTTTATCTAATGATGAAGTTATAAATGGAAAAAGTGAAAGAGGTGGATTCCCTGTAGTTCGTAAGAATATGAAACAATGGGTTTTAGATATACCTAAATATGCTGAAAAATTATTAGAAGGATTAAACGAACTTGACTGGCCTGAATCAACAAAAGAAATTCAAAAAAATTGGATAGGAAAATCAGTTGGCGCAGAAGTTAAATTTAAAGTTGCAAATAACGACAATCTAGAATTTACTGTATTTACAACAAGACCTGATACTTTATTTGGAGCAACATACTGTGTACTTTCACCTGAGCATGAACTAATATCTAAGTTAACTACTCCTGAACAAAAACAAGCTATAGAAAATTATATAAAACAAGCTGCTTCTAAATCAGATTTAGAAAGAACCGAATTAAACAAAGACAAAACTGGTGTATTTACAGGAAGTTATGCTATAAATCCTGTAAATAATGAAAAAATACCAATTTGGATTTCTGATTATGTCTTAGTTACATATGGTACAGGAGCAATTATGGCTGTCCCTGCACATGATCAAAGAGATTATGAATTTGCAACTAAATTCGGATTAAAAATTATTCCTGTATTAGAAGGCGGAGATATTTCAAAAGAAGCATTTGTTGGTGATGGAGTACACATTAATTCAGACTTTTTAAATGGATTAAATAAAGAAGACTCTATAAATAAAATGATATCATGGCTTGAAGAAAAAAATATTGGAAATAAAAAAATAAATTATAAATTAAGAGAATGGATATTTGCAAGACAACGTTATTGGGGAGAACCAATCCCTGTAGTTTATGATGAAAATGATAAAGCTTATATTTTACCAGAGTCTGATTTACCTTTAGTATTACCTGAACTTGAAGACTATAGTCCTTCAAAATCTGGTGACTCTCCATTAGATAAAGCTACAAATTGGGTTAACACTACATTTGATGGCAAAAATGTAAAAAGAGAAACAAGTACAATGCCAGGAAGTGCTGGATCTAGTTGGTATTTCTTAAGATATATCGACCCAAAAAATGATAACGAATTTGCAAATCAAGAATTATTAAAACATTGGATGCCTGTTGATTTATATGTTGGTGGACCTGAACACGCAGTTGGGCACTTATTATATTCTAGATTTTGGAATGAATACTTATTTGATAAAGGTTTATCACCTGTTAAAGAACCTTTTGCTAAACTTCGTCATCAAGGAATGATCCTTGGAACTAATGGTGAAAAAATGAGTAAATCAAAAGGAAATGTAATAAACCCTGATGATATGGTAAAAGAATATGGTGCAGACTCTTTAAGAGTTTATGAAATGTTTATGGGACCTATAGATGCTGCAAAACCTTGGGATCCAAACGGAATTGATGGCTCTAAAAAATTCTTAGAAAAAGTTTGGAGATTATATGTTGAATCAAATAAAATCCAAAATTCTGAAAATAAAAATCTAGAAAGAGAATATCATTATACAGTAAAAAAAGTTACTAATGATTATGAAACAATGAATTTTAATACTGCAATTTCTCAAATGATGATTTTTATAAATGCTGTCAATAAAGAAGATATATTCCCTACAGAATACGCAGAAGGATTCCTAAAATTATTAAATCCTATTGCACCGCACATTACTGAAGAATTATGGAATTTGTCATTAAATCATAGTGGTACAATTAGTTATGAAAAATGGCCTACATTTGATGAAGAAAAAACAATTAATAATGAAATAACTTTACCTATTCAATTTAATGGAAAACTTAAAGCAACTATTCAAATTTCTTTAGATGAAGATGAAAATTCCATAAAGAAAAAAGTACATGATGCAATTGAATATAAATTAGATGGAAAAACAATTATAAAAGAAATATATGTTAAAAATAAGATTTATAATATTGTTGTGAAATAAATTTTTGTTATAAGTCTATTAAGATTTAAAAACATTATCTTAGTAGGCTTATACTTTACTTAAATTAGTTTTTAGGCAATAAATTTCTGCTTCATTCTTTTCTATTCTTCTTTCGCACTTTCTTATTTGCTTTTTATTTATTTCAATATTGTCAGAATTTATATCAAGTGCTTCAAATAATATATCTAATTTTTTGCCATGCTCTACTTCTATTACTGCTACTGATTTACTTATATTTCGAATATCTTCCTGCATATTGGGAATAACTTCAACTTTACATTTTAATTCTTTAATGTCTTCCTTTAATGGTTCAATTGCCTTATCTACAGTTTCTTCCATCATGCATTTTAAATCTTGCATGAATTCTATTTTTTCCATTTTTGTCATACTATTACCTCCTTTTTGTATTTTGTAATACAATTAATTGTGTTACAATTATACATATTTAACATTCTACTGTCAAGAATTTTTCATCTACATTTTTCGACATTTTCACCATTTCAATTTTTCCTTAGTTGTAATTAAACTGTAAATAATTTTTAACACTCTTGAAATATATAAACAACATTTTTATAGTATAATATTTGTATATATAAGGAGAATTATAATGAGTATAAAATCAGATTTAAAAAAAGATGGAATTGAAGTTACAGAAAAATTAGATACTTTAAAAATAAACTCTATCGCCATGAATATATCAAAAAAAATATGTGATACTTTTCCAGAATATGGGCTTAATCAAAATGACTTGTTTATACGATTATCTAGATTAAATATGTATAAAGCAAAAATGCCTAAAGGAATGGCAGAAGCAAATTATCTTTATAAAAACACTTCTATTTATTTTAATGAAGATATAAAAGAATCAAACATAAGTGAAACAGCCATACATGAGTGTATTCACTATCTTCAAGAAGTTAAAGATAAAAAAAATTATTTATTAAGAATGGGATTATGTGACTATACAGAATTTAAAACATATGGCTTAGGACTAAACGAAGCAGCTGTTCAACTTATGGCATCAAAAATAAATGCATCTCCAAAAGAATATGTAAAATATTTTGGAATCACTTTTGAAACAACAAGTCCTTCATATTATCCATTAGAATGCTGTTTAGTAAATCAATTAGCTTACATCATTGGAGAAGACATTTTATTTGAAAGTACATTAAATAGTAATGATAACTTTAAAAATAAATTATGCCAAGCAATAACACCTAAAACATTTATGGCAGTTCAAAATGCTATTGATGATATTTTATATGCAGAAGAAAATATAATAAAATTAAATAACAAAATTGCTGAAGTTGATGACAGAAATAAAAAAATTGATGGAATGATAAGAAAAATTGACGAATTAAAAAATGAAATTTTCCTTACATTTATGAGAACACAAAATTTAATAATTTCTAGCTATTTTGATAAAAAATTAGATAAAATATACGATATCCAAGAATTAGGAAACTACAGAAAAAAATTATACACATTTAAAGATTACTTAGGATCTGCAGAAGGTTACTCTTTCTTCAATGATTACTATGTAAATAAAATGGAACAATTAGAAGAAAGATACAACGCATTAGAATACGGTACTATAGAAACATCTTTAAAAATCATATCTAGAAAAGAAAGCAAACTTATTAAATTTCTTAAAGCAATTAAAAAATTAATATTTGGTACATCAACAAATATAGAAACAGCTGAAAACAGACAAAATTTATAAAAAATAAAATTAATTTATTTTACTAACCACTAATAAAAAACTAATATTTTGAATTAAAAGCTTGAGTAG
>USQA01000084.1 GCA_900556695.1 uncultured Clostridium sp. | reverse complement strand
CAGCAGCAGCTTTAGCTTATGGAATGGATAAAGAACAAGACCAAAAAATATTAATATATGATTTAGGTGGAGGAACATTTGATGTTTCTATACTAGATATTGGTGATGGAGTATTTGAAGTTTTATCTACAAGTGGTAACACACATTTAGGTGGAGATGATTTTGATAATGCTATAATAGATTACTTAGTAGATGAATTCAAAAAATCAAATGGAATCGATTTAAAATCAGATAAGATGGCAATGCAAAGATTAAAAGAAGCTGCAGAAAAAGCAAAAATTGAATTATCAGGTGTACAACAAACACAAATAAACTTACCATTTATTACAGCTGATAGTACAGGACCAAAACATTTAGATGTAACTTTAACAAAATCTAAATTTGAAGAATTAATTCATGACTTAGTAGAGGCAACAGCAGGACCAGTTAACCAAGCTTTAAAAGATGCAGGATTAACAGCAAATGATATTCACAAAGTATTATTAGTTGGTGGATCTACAAGAGTTCCAGCTGTTCAAGAAGTTGTTAAAAGAATTACAGGAAAAGAACCAGATAAAGGAATAAACCCAGATGAATGTGTTGCAATAGGTGCAGCTATCCAAGGTGGTGTTTTATCAGGAGATGTTAAAGACTTAGTATTATTAGATGTTACGCCATTATCATTAGGTATTGAAACATATGGTGGAGTATTTACAAAATTAATTGAAAGAAATACAACAATACCAACTAAAAAATCACAAGTATTCTCAACAGCAGCAGATGGTCAAACATCAGTAGAAGTTCACGTTTTACAAGGTGAAAGAGAAATGGCAGCATATAATAAAACATTAGGAAGATTCCAATTAACAGGAATACCAGCAGCACCAAGAGGAGTACCACAAATTGAAGTTACATTTGATATAGATGCAAACGGAATAGTTCATGTATCTGCAAAAGATATGGCAACAGGAAATGAACAAAATGTATCAATTACAGCATCAACTAACCTTACAGATGAAGATATAGACAAAGCTGTTAAAGATGCTGAAGCACATGCTGAAGAAGATAAAAAGAAAAAAGAAGAAATTGAAGTTAAAAATAATGCAGAAAGTTTAGTATATAACAGTGAAAAAACATTAAATGACTTAGGAGATAAAATTAGTGGAGAAGAAAAAGCAAAAGTAGAAACAGAAATAGATAATACTAAAAAAGCATTAGAAACAAACAATACAGAAAAAATAAAAGAAGCAACAGAAAAATTAACAAAAGTATTTTACGATATGTCAGAACAACTTTATAAAAATGCAAATCCAAATGGAGCAGCAGGTGCAGGGGTAGACCCAAATGCAGCAGGAGAAGAAGGACAAAAAGCAGATGAAAACGGAAATGTATATGATGCAGATTATAAAGTAGAAGATGATGGAGATAAAAAATAATAAATAGAGGGATTAAGGAATATTCCTTAATCCTCTTTATTAAGGTAATTAATAGTATTTTAATTACTAGAGGAGGAAAAAATGGCAGGTAAAAGAGACTATTATGAAGTTTTAGGTGTTAATAAAAATGCAACAGATGATGAACTAAAAAAAGCTTATCGTAAGTTAGCTAAAAAATATCATCCAGATGCTAATCCAGACAATAAACAAGAGGCTGAAAAAAAATTCAAAGAAGTAAATGAAGCATATGAAACTTTGTCAGATTCACAAAAAAGAAGAATGTATGATCAGTTTGGACCAGATGGACCACAAGGATTTGGTGGAGCAGGAGGACCTTTTGGAGGACAAAATGGTTATTATTCATATACAAGTTCTGGGTTCGATGGATTTAGTGATTTTGGCGATTTAGGAGATATTTTTTCTTCTTTCTTTGGAGGAGGATTTGGAGGCAGATCTTCAAGAAGACAAAATGGACCTAAAAAAGGTTCAGACCTAAATGTACATATGGATATTACATTTGAACAAGCTTTTTCAGGAGTAGAAAAAGAAATTGTAATTACTAGAGATGAGGAATGTACAACTTGTAAAGGAACAGGAGCAAAATCTGGAACATCTCCAATCAAATGTACAACATGTAATGGAACAGGTCAGGTAAAACAGGTTCAAAACACAATACTTCGGACAAATGCAAACAACAAGAACATGTTCAGCATGTCATGGAACAGGTGAAATAATAAAAGAACCATGTGAAACTTGTCATGGAAGAGGAAAAGTAAGAAAACAACCAAAAATAAAAGTAAAAATTCCAGCAGGTATTGATGACAATCAAACAATAGTATTAAGAGGAGAAGGAGAACCTGGGGAAAAAGGTGGACCAAAAGGTGATTTATATATTACAGTAAAAATAAAAAGACATAGTATTTATACAAGAAAAGGAAACAATGTATTATGTGAGGTTCCAATAACAATAACACAAGCGACTTTAGGAGCAGAATTAGAAATACCAATGGTTGATGGAACAAAAGAAAAATATAAAATACCAGATGGAACACAAACAGGAACTAAATTTACAATAAGAAATAAAGGTTTCAAAGCTATTAATTCAAACTCAGTAGGAGACTTTGTATTTACTGTCACAGTACAAACTCCAAAAAGACTATCAAAAGAACAAAGAGAATTATTAGTAAAATTAGCACAAACAATGAATGAACAACCACCAATAAAAAAACGTGGATTATTCGGATAAAAAGCTAAAAAGAAAGATTAGAAATAAATATTAATAGTTTATATTAATATTTGTATCTAGTCTTTTTTTATGGTAAAATATTAAAAAATATAATAAAGAGGGGATTATGAAAAATAAAGGTTTAAAAATTACAATAGGGATATTATTTATAATAATTATTATATGTTTGATAATTTTAGCATATTTTTTATTTGTGGATATAGAAACAAAAACACCTGAAAATATAGAAAATAAATATGATTTAACGATTGAGACATTTGAAAATAGGAATATATTTATAATAAAATCAAAAGGAAGTAAAAAAACTAATATGAAAATTTTATATTTTCATGGAGGTTCATACATGGCAGAAGCAACGAGTAACCATTGGGAGTTTATAGAAAATCTAGTTGACGATACAGGCGCAACAGTAATATTACCAGATTATCCATTAACTCCTAAATATAATTATAAAGATGTATTTAATATGGTTGTTCCATTATATAAAGAAATACAACAAAAAGTTGATGTTTCAAATGAATTAATAATTATGGGAGATTCAGCAGGAGGAGGATTATCTTTAGCTTTATTAGAAAAAATATCACAAGAAGATATAAAAATGCCTAAAAAAACGATATTAATTTCACCATGGCTTGACGTTAGAATGGATAATCCTAAAATAGAACAAGTTAAAGAACAAGACAAAAAATTAAATAAAGAAGCTTTAAAAATAGCAGGATTAGCATATGCTGAAAGTGATGGAATTGACAGCTATTTAGTAAATCCTATTGATGGAGATTTATCTAAAATAAATAATTTAACAATATTTACAGGTACGAAAGATATATTAAATCCAGATGTATATAAATTAAAAGAAAAAGCAGAGAAAAACAATATAAATATAGATATAAATGAGTACCAAGATGCAGGACATATATGGATTATAGACAAAGACAGTAATGAAAAAATAGTAAAAAAAGGTTATGAAGACTTAATAAACAAGATAAATTAAGAAATATTATTATTACAGGAAGGTTTTAAAGAATGAGTGAAAAAAAAGAAGAAAGTTTATATTGGAGAAGATTAGACAATTCAGCAAAAATATTTCCTATATCAGCTGGAAAGAAATATAGTACAGTATTTAGACTTTCAGTATTACTTAAAGAAAAAGTAAATAAAGAGATATTAGAAAAAGCAGTTATACAAACGCTAAATAATTACAATATGTTTAGAGTAAAAATGAAGGCTGGATTTTTTTGGTATTATTTAGAATATAATCCAAAAGAACCAATTATAGAAGAAGAAAAAGATTATCCATGTAAATATATAGACCCTAAAACAAATAATGGATATTTATTTAAAATAACATATTTTGAAAACAAAATAAACATAGATATTTTTCATGCATTAACAGATGGAAATACAGGAACAACATTTTTTAGAGAAATTATATATAATTATTTAGAATTATATTATCCAAATGAACTAAAACAAGAAAACAGACAATTAAGAAAGATTGATTTTGATACAGAAGATAGTTATATAAAAAATTATGATAAAAGGGCAAAATCAAACGCATCAGGAAAGAGAGCATATGAATTAAAGGGAAGAAAAATAAAATTAGGAGCAGTAAGTGTAATACATGAAATAATTAATTTAGAAAGCTTAAAAATAGAAAGTAAAAAATATGATGCTACAATAACGCAATATCTAACAGCTGTTTTAATGTATTCTATATATAAAGAAAATTATATAAAAAACAAAGGCAAGAAACCAATAAAGATATGTATACCTGTAAACTTAAAAAAATATTTTTCTTCAAAGACTATGACAAACTTTTTTTCTTATATAACATTAGTTGCGCAAATAGAAAAAGATAAATTAAATACTTTTGAAAAAATGATTTCATTTGTAAAAAAAGAATTTAAGAATAGATTAAATGAAGAAGAAATAATAAAAACAATGTCTACAAATGTAAAGATAGGAAATAACCTTATAGTAAGAACTATACCTCTTTTCTTAAAGAAAATTTTAGTAAGATTAAGTTATTTAGAAATAAGAAAATATACAACAATAACTTTCTCAAATATAGGTAGAGTAGGTATTATTGGTGAATATAAAAAATATATTGATTATTTTTTAATGCTAATTGCACCAGAACCAGTAGAAAAAATTAAATGTTCAAGTTGTACATTTGAAAATAACATGGTATTTACATTTACATCTATATTAGGAAATAACAAAATAGAAAAGGCATTTTATAATTTCTTAAAAGAGAGAGAAATTCAAGTTAAAATAGAAAGTAATGGTGTTTTAGATGATATATCCTAAAAAATTAAGCAGCAAAAAAGGAGATAAAATAATAAGAATATTGATGATATCTTCTATAATAATAGCTATGATATTAGTTTTAATTAATAAAATAACAACTTTTAATATTCCTTGGGCAGCATTTACAAATTGTGGTATTATATACATATGGATTACAGCAATATATGCAGTAAGAAAAAGAACAAATGTTGCAGGACATGTATTAGTTCAAACAATTATAATATCAAGTGTTACATTATATATAGATCAAAGATTAGGATTTAAGGGATGGTCAATAAATATAGCGATTCCTATTATATTAATTATTGCAAATATTTCTATGTTAGTATTAACAATAATAAGCTATAAAAAATATATAAAGTATGCGATTTATCAACTTATGATTGTCTTAATTAGTTTTATACCTATTATTTTGATTGCAGAAAAGATGATACAACCTAGAGCATTAAATAAAATAGCAATTGGAGTATCAATTCTTAATTTGGTAATTAGTTTAAGTTTAGGTTATAAAGATATAAAAGAAACAATAATAAGAAAATTCCATTTATAAATCGTAAAATATGGA
>USQA01000083.1 GCA_900556695.1 uncultured Clostridium sp. | reverse complement strand
GACTGTTATATCTGTCATTTCCTGCTGCACTTGCCTTTTTCCGGTAAGGAAGAGGAGTTAAAAATTTCGGTAATTGACCTGCACCGGGCGCAGCTTCGCACGCGCGTTCCACGTCGTTGGCGGGATAAAGATCTTATTGGGCTTTATTTTTCTTCGATGAATATCGGCCTGACTCAGCGGGATATCTGGCGGTTTATGAAAGTGTATTTTGCCGCCCCGCTTAAAGACATTCTCAAGCAGGAACAAGGACTGCTGTCGCAAGCAGAAGCAAAAGCCACAAAAATCAGGGAAAGAACGATTCGAAAATCGTTGTAACCCGTAACTTATTTTTGCCAAAATTTTGGATACAGAATAAATATGTCTCAACTCAATGATAGTGACATCATCCTTTTTGAGTATAATTTTCATTATCAAAATATAAGATCTAAAAATACTCTTGATATAGCATTTGGTATTGACAGAAATTTTCTTTTTGGATGTGGTGTAGCCATCGCATCTATTCTATTAAACAATAGAGAAATCTCTTGTGAATTTCATGTTTTCACAGATTATATCAGTGATAAAGACAAATTATATTTTTCTGATTTAGCAAAACAATATAATTCAAGAATTAATATTTATGTTATCAATTGTGATAAGCTGAAGTCATTACCAAGCACGAAAAACTGGACTTACGCAACATATTTTCGATTTATAATTGCAGATTATTTCTATCATAAACATGAAAAAATACTATATCTTGATGCAGATATTGCTTGCAAGGGTAGTATTAAAGAACTCTTAGATTATCAATTTTCTACTAATGAAATTGCCGCAGTTGTAGCTGAAAGAGATGTTGAATGGTGGCAAAATCGAGCCTCGGTATTAACTACACCACAGTTAGCTTCTGGATATTTCAATGCTGGTTTTTTACTGATAAATATTGATGAGTGGAATCTAAATAACATTTCGTCAAAAGCTATTGAAATGTTGCGTGACCCAGATTGGGTAAGTAAAATCACCCACCTTGATCAAGATGTACTGAATGTATTATTGAATGGTAAAGTGAAGTTTATTTCGGAGAAATATAATACCCGATATAGTATTAACTATGAATTAAAAGACAAAGTTGATAATCCAGTCAATGATGACACCGTGTTTATACACTATGTGGGACCTACAAAACCCTGGCATGAGTGGGCTGACTATCCGGTGTCACGTAGTTTTTTGATCGCCAAAGCAGCTTCTCCGTGGAGTAAAGAAGATTTACTTAAACCTGTAAATAGCAATCAGTATCGGTATTGTGCAAAACATAAATTTAAACAAAAGCATTATATGGCAGGCATTTTTAATTATTTAAAGTATTATAAAGAAAAATGCTTCTAAAGATTTAAGGTTAAAATAATTCATTATGATATATAATAAAACGATAAATGGGTTGAAAGTTTTCATAAAAGATAATGATCCCTTTTATGAGCAAGTTCTAAATGACTTTTTAACTTGCAGGGTTAAAACATTAAAAGTTTTTCGTTCGATTGATGATACTAAAGTCATTCTTATTGACACTGCTCGTGGACCTCTTGTACTTAAAGTTTATGCGCCAAAGCATAAAATGACCGAACGTTTCTTAAAATCTTGCATAAAAAAAGATTATTATGAAAATTTAATTTATCAAACCGATCGGGTACGTGGTGAAGGCATCCAATCAATTAATGACTATTTTTTGCTAGCTGAACGTAAAACATTAAATTTCGCTCATTATTATATTATGCTCATTGAGTATATTGAAGGTGTCGGGTTAAATGAGTATTTGGAAATTTCTGAAGATCTGAAGGATCAATTATCAGAATCGATAAAAGAGTTGCATCAGCATGGAATGGTGTCTGGCGATCCTCATAAAGGAAATTTTATAGTATCCGAAAAAGGTTTAAGACTAATTGACCTTTCAGGTAAAAAAACAACCGCTGTTTTAAAAGCAAAAGATCGCATTGATCTTGAACGGCACTATAATATAAAAAATGAATTGAAAGACTTTGGCTATACATATCTTATATTCAAAAAGAAAATTAAAAAAGTAATCAGGGATGTAAAAGTCAAACTAGGATTGAAGAGCAAATAATGATTATGATGAAGGGTAATTAAATTGGATTTTAAACATCTTACTCAATTTAAAGATATAATTGAACTGGACAAGCGCCCCGTTAAACTTGATGAACGGGAAACGTTTAATGTCTCATGGGGTATTGATGAGAACTACCAGGTTGGGGCTGCGATTTCAATTGCTTCAATTCTTGAAAATAATAAACAAAACAAATTTACCTTTCACATAATCGCTGATTACTTAGACAAAGAGTATATTGAATTATTATCACAATTAGCAACGAAGTATCAAACAGTAATTAAATTATATCATATTGATTCTGAGCCATTGAAGGCGCTACCTCAATCAAATATCTGGCCAGTATCTATTTATTATCGTTTGCTTTCATTTGATTATTTTTCTGCGCGATTGGATTCATTATTATATCTTGATGCTGATATCGTCTGTAAGGGTTCATTGAACGAGTTAATAGCATTAGAGTTTAAAGATGAATATGGGGCAGTGGTAATTGATGTAGATGCTATGCAAAGTAAAAGCGCTGAGCGTTTGTGTAATGAGGATTTTAACGGTAGCTATTTTAACTCTGGTGTAATGTATATTAATTTACGGGAATGGTTAAAACAAAGACTAACGGAAAAATTCTTTGATCTATTATCAGATGAGTCAATTATAAAAAAATTAAAGTACCCGGATCAAGATATTTTAAACTTAATGTTTCTACATCATGCTAAAATATTACCGAGAAAATATAATTGTATTTATACTATAAAGTCAGAATTTGAAGAAAAAAATAGTGAATATTACACCCGGTTTATTAATGATGACACTGTCTTCATACATTATACTGGTATAACTAAGCCATGGCATGATTGGGCGAACTACGCCTCTGCAGATTATTTTCGTAATATTTATAATATATCACCATGGAGAAATATACCTTATAAAAAAGCTGTTAAAAAACATGAGTACAAAGAAAAATATAAACACTTGCTTTACCAGAAAAAATTTCTCGATGGTGTTTTTACAGCAATTAAATATAATGTTATGAAAGGTTAATATACGAGATGGTTGATAAAATAATATTTACGGTTACTCCTATTTTTTCAATTCCTCCTCGCGGAGCGGCTGCTGTTGAAACGTGGATGTATCAGGTTGCTCAGCGTACCAATTTTCCAAATCGTATTGTTTGTATCAAAAATCCAGGATACTCAAATTACACCTTTGTTAATGATAATTGTAGTATTCATAGGGTTGGATTCAGTCGCATATATAAGCGGTTATTTCAAAAATGGACAAGACTTGATCCTCTTCCATATTCACAGAGAATATTGAATATTGCACATGATTTTCCTATAACGAAAGAAAGTGTTATTGTAGTTCATAATAGCATGAAGCTATACACTCAAATTCGTAAGCGAGCTCCTCAGGCAAGAGTGGTTATACATATGCATAATGCATTTGAACCAAAATTGCTTGAGCAAAATGTTAAAATGATAGTGCCTAGTTTATACTTGAAAAAGTATTACCAATCTTATTTAGCAAATGCAGATATTGAGATTGTACCAAATGGAATTGATTTAGAAACCTATCAATCTAATTTTCAGCCGATCACTAGAAGCGAACTTAATATCTCCCCTGAAGAGAAAATTATTTTTTATGCTGGGCGTATCGTCCCTGACAAAGGCATATTGCTGTTGATGCAATCATTCGAAAAATTGGCCGCTGCTCACAAAAATTTAAAATTAGTTGTGATTGGTGATTATACAGAAATGAGTAAAAGTGACAAAGGTGCATATCAACGCAATGTCAGGGAAATTGCAAAACGTTTGAAGGATCGTTGCATTATGTTAGGAAGCATACCGCCTGAAAAGATGCATTGTTATTACCCACTGGCAGATTTAGTCGTCATTCCTTCCCAGTTCCAGGAACCATTTTGCATGGTGGCAATTGAAGCTATGGGTGCTGGTAAGCCTGTTTTAGTGAGTACGCGTGGGGGGATGACGGAATTTGTCAAAGAAAATACTACGGGATTCCATTTAAAAGAACCTATGACTGCAGACTCCATAAGCAGCGATATTTTAAAAACGTTAGCGAATCCTGAATTAACAGCAGTTGCAAAGCAAGGTCAGGACTTTGTGTTTGAACACTACAGTTGGGATGGCGTAACTCAAAGATTCGAAGAGGTTATTCATAATTGGTTTGAATAAATAAAAAGGCCGCATTATGCAGCCTTTTTTATTTTTTACTTGTTTTTCATCGCTAATAATAAGCCGGCGTAAACGCCTAATAAATTTGGTTCAATTTGTTCTACGTTTCCACGGATAACAAAATAACCTATAAAAGATAGTAAGATTATATAATATGCATTATATGGTGAGCGATATTTATTCTTGACGCCATTTTTTATACACTCTTTCAATATTGCACAGTATAGCATCATAAGACTTACCAGCCCTAATAAACCAGTGCCAAACCAGATGAATAGCGCAAAATTATGTGGCCCTATTGATTGTCTAAAGGTCCATTCTGGATAATCAATGACACGTTTATTATAGACATCTTTATATGCAACGTTACCGTAACCATAACCAATAACAGGATTTTCTAATATTAGATCGAGTGCGCTGCCTTGAGTACCATTTGCATAGCGATAAGAACTATTAGTTTGTTGAAGTTTATACGTTAGCTTTGCGGTCATCTCCTTATGTGTGAAAATAACCGACAATGCAATGATGGCAACCATTACTCCTACTAATAGTAACTTCCATTGTTTAAACATCAGAATCCATATTAATCCAATGACTAACACGGAAAGCCAGGCCCCTCTGGATAAAGTTCCTAATATCAGAAAAATAAAAATAACGCTTAGAACCACAAAAGAAATGCGGTATTTTGCTGATTTGATAAGCCAGAGATTTAACAATGCAGGGAATAAAAAGACCATCGAGTCAGAAATGCTACGGTGTCTATAATCTGCGAATGGCATTATCCCTTGTTGATAGTCCTTATAATAGGTAATCAATTCAGAAAAACAGCGTAAGCCCAACGCACTAATAAATGAGAAGAAAACGATTTTTTCGACATCTTCTCTTTTCTCGTCTCTCAATATGATCGGTATTGCTATTGTGCATAGTAAAGTATTCTCAATAATAGCTTTGAAAATTTCCTTCATGCTAGCACCTGCATCAGGGGATTGAAGAAGTGACAGCAATGCAGCAATAGTTAATATGGCAACACTACCAAAAAGAAATGTTTTAAATAGTGAGAGATAGTGTTTTGGCCGTTTGCAGAGATAGACGATTGTCGTTATTGTCATAAGAATAACAATAAGATGTTTATACCTTGTAATCCCACCCAAAAAATAGGTGGTAATGAATAAGAATACGAGAGCTCTGTTCCAGTACGCTATCCAGTTTTTTTTCTCGAGAGAGAAAAATAATGTGGAGGTCATCTTATCTCCGATGTCAACTTATTGGTTATTATTTCAAGATTTAAATTTTGAAAAACGGTTTGAGCTGGCAAATCTGCAAGAGACATACTTGTAGAACGACACTCTACTTGATTCTTCCCATACCCACCAATTAATCCCGGATCGGTAGGTCCATAAACCGTGA
>USQA01000082.1 GCA_900556695.1 uncultured Clostridium sp. | reverse complement strand
TGGGACCATGAGGTCGCAGGTTCGATCCCTGTCACCTCGACCATCATAAAAAGAAGACTTAAAGAAGTCTTTTTTTTTTATAATTAATATAATATTGTTGAATTATAAAAGTGTAGATAATATAAATAAAAAAAGAACTAGATTACTACGCAAAGAAGAAATCTAGTTCAATAAACAAAAAATAAACATATAAATATATGATTTATTAAAAGTATTGTAGCAAAAAAAATACTACAAGTCAACAAAAATCAAGGAAAATCATCATTATTTGTATTACAATTTTATTACACAAAATTAATTTTCTAGATTATAAACCTCTAAATTTTTAAATGCAGGATCATAAATATTATTACCTCTATAATCAAATCTAGAGCCATGACAAGGGCAATCCCAAGTTTTGTCTACATCATTCCATGATAATAAACAACCTAAATGAGTACATATAGGATTTACAGCATATATATTGTTGCTAGCGTCTTTATATATACCAACCTTTTGATGATTTATTTCTATAATACCACCAGAGTTTGGTGCTATTTCTTCAAATCTCATATTAGGTTTTTTTATTTTATTTAAAAATAAGGAATTAGTTGATTGAACAACTATATTTTTCATTTCATCTATATTTTTTAAAGGTTTTACACGGGTAGAGTTAAATAAATATGAATATTTATTATTTTTTCCAACAATATCATCTACAATAATATTTGCTGCTACATTTGATAATGTAATTCCCCATTTTTTAAATCCTGTTCCTATAAACATATTTGGCATTATATTAGAATATCTACCAATATAAGGTATTTTATCTAAAGATATACAATCTCTGGTATTCCATTTGCTTATAATTTCACAGTTTGGATAATATTTTTTTACTTCGTTTTCTAAAAGACCATAACTATCTTTATATGAAGTGGGTTGCCCGGTTTTATGATCCCCTCCAGCAACTAACAAAATATTTTTTCCATCTAATTTTGCAGTTCTATAAGAGAATATAGGAAGAGTAGGATTTATATACATTCCATTAAATAATGTTTTTTTAGTATCAACTGCTATAACATAAGAAGTTGATTGATACATTTTTGTAAAATAAAATCCAGGAAAATTAATAAATGGGTAATGAGAAGCAATAATTACATATTTAGATTTAACAATATTATTTTCAGTAAATGTAATATAACTATTATTTTCTTCTTTTATATCAATAACTGTAGTGTTAGTAAAGATTTTTCCGTTTTTTGAAGTGATTTTTTCACATAAACCTAAAACATATTTTAATGCATTAAATTGAGCTTGATTTTTAAAACAAATAGCTCCTTTTATATCAAATGGAAGTCCAGCTTTAGTAACAAAATCACAATTTTGAAATCCTAAAGATGTAACTGCATCAACTTCTTTTTTTATAGAATTTAGTTCTGATTTTTTTGTTGTGTATACATAACTATTTTGATATTCAAAATCACAAGAAATTTTTTCTTTGTCTATAATATCTTTTATATTTTTTATTGCTTCCTCATTTGCATCTAAATAATCTTTAGCAAACTTATTACCATAAGAATTAATTAAGTATGTGTAAAATAAGCCATGTTGGCTTGTTATTTTAGATGTAGAATGTCCAGTCGTTTTTTCTCCAACTTTATATTTTTCTAATACAGTAACATTATATCCAAGATCTGATAAATAATATGCACAAGTTACTCCAAAAATCCCAGCCCCTATAATACATATATCAGTTTCAATGTTACTATTTAATTTTTCAAAATTTTGATCATTTTTAATTGAATCTATCCAAAAAGAATTCATAATTCACCTCTAGAATTAGTATGACTAAATTTTTAATTATTTATGCAATAAAAGTAAGCTGTTTATAATATAAAAAGAATAGAATATAAAAAAAGTGGAAAAATAATTTAAATAATGATATACTAACAAAAGTAAAAACAAAGGAGGATTTTTTATGGGAGAAAATTTAAAAGAACAATTATTTAATAAAAAGGAAAACGGATGGAATTCTTTAAATGAAGAAGAAAGAAAAGAAGTTTTTAGAGTTTCAAAAAATTATATGGATTTTCTAAATGTTTCAAAAACAGAAAGAGAATTTATAAAAAATGCAAGAAAAGTAGCTAATGAAAATGGTTATAAGGATATTATGGAATTTGATACATTAAAACCAGGAGATAAAATTTATTTTGTTAATAGAGAAAAAAGCATGTATTTAGCAATTATAGGAGAAGAAACAATAGAAAATGGATTGCATATTATAGGATCTCATGTGGATTCACCAAGATTAGATTTAAAACCAAATCCATTATGTGAAGATGGTGGTTTGGCTTATTTTAAAACACATTATTATGGTGGAATAAAGAAATATCAATGGACAACAATACCACTTAGTATGCATGGTGTTATTGTAAAAACAAATGGAGAAAAAGTTGAAATAAACATTGGAGAAAAAGATGATGATCCAATATTTACAATAACAGATTTATTACCACACTTAGCACAAGATCAAATGGAGAAAAAATTAAAAAATGGTGTTGAAGGAGAAGATTTAAGATTATTAGTAGGAAGTATTCCATATGACAATAAAATATCAGAAGGTATAAAATTAAATATATTAAAAATATTAAATGACAAATATGGAATTACAGAAGTAGATTTAACAAGTTCAGAAATTGAATTAGTTCCTAGTTTCAGAGCAAAGAGCTTAGGATTTGATGAAAGTATGGTTGCAGCTTATGGTCAAGATGATAAAATATGTGCATATACTTCATTTGCTGCTATGATGGAATTAAATAATGTAAAAAATACAGCCATATGTATATTATCAGATAAAGAAGAAATAGGAAGCATAGGAAATACAGGTATGGAATCACATATGTTTGATTTCTTCATTTCTGAAATATTAAATAAATTGGGAATAAATAGACCTAATTTATTAGATAAAGTATTTTGTTTTTCAAAAATGTTATCTTCTGATGTTGATGCTGGTTTCGACCCAATATATGCTTCAGTATCAGATAAAGATAATGCAGGATTTTTAGGAAAGGGTATAAGCTTAAATAAATATACAGGAGCTAGAGGAAAATCAGGTGCATCAGATGCAAATGCAGAATATGTTGCTTGGGTAAGAAATGTTTTAGAGAAAAATAATATAAAATATCAAATTGCAGAATTAGGAAAAGTTGATATTGGTGGTGGAGGCACAATTGCTTATATATTAGCAAATAAAGGTGCTGATGTAATTGATTGTGGTGTACCAGTACTTTCAATGCATGCTCCATATGAAGTAACAAGTAAATTTGATATTTATTCTGCATATAAAACTTATAAAGCTTTTTGGAATGAATAAAAAAATAAAAAACATAAGTAATATTTTATTTGATTACTTATGTTTTTTATTTTGGATTTTTTAATAAATCTATTACTGAAGAAATAAATGTTTTTTGATCACTAGATAAGCTACTAATTTTATTAAATAAGTTAATATCATCTAAAACTTCAGTGTTATTAATGAAATCTTTATATATAATATTTGGCATAATTCCTAATATATTCATATATTTTATTAAAGTTTGAGTTTTTATTCCGTTATTACCATTTTCAATTCTAGATATATATTTTAAGGAAATTCCTAGTTTTTCAGATAGTTGTTCTTGAGTAAAACCATTTTTAACACGGAAATCTCTTAAAATTTTACCAAAGATTTTATCTATTTCTGATTTTGAAACAGAAACCATTTTATACCTCCAGATTTTTAATATTAGTAACAGTATAACAATCACAAAGTAGATATTGAACACATTAATACTATGAGAAAAAATATATAAAAATATGTAAAAACACTTGAAAAATTAGAATTAATAAGTAATAATAAAAAAATATTAAAAAATACAAAGTATCACTTTTAGTTATATACAAAATTAAGATATTTATTCTATTATCATAAAAAATAAATATAATATAATATGATATAATGTTTATAAATTGATTAGGAGGATACATATGATAAGAAAATTTAAAATAGAAGACACTACTAAAGTAATGACAATATGGACAAAAGGTAATTTTAAAGCACATGATTTTATCGAAAAAGATTATTGGCTTATAAACTTTAATAAAGTAAAAAATGAATATCTTTTACAATCAGAAACTTATGTATATGTAGAAAATAATGAAATAAAAGGATTTATTAGTTTACTAGAAGAAGGATATGTAGGAGCTTTATTTGTAAAAGATGAATTTAAAAGACAGGGAATAGGTAGAAAGCTTATAAATTACTGTAAAGAAAGAAATAATAAATTAAAATTAAAAGTATACGAAAAAAATATTAACGCTATATTATTTTATGTTGCAATGGGTTTTAAAAATACTAAAATAGGGATAGATGAAGAAACAAAAGAAAAAGAATATGAAATGGAATGGAAAGATAAAAATTAATAAAAACAATTGAAAAAATTATGTAAATATGATAAAATACAAATTGTAACTTATTGTTTAGCAACAAATCCTACAATTGTAGGTAGAAAGAGTGGCGTTATGTACAGAATAGTTAACAAGACATCAAAAGAAATCTATCTTTTCGGTGAAGTATTAGCACCTGAGGACGAAAGAATAGTAGTTAATAACTTTTTTGACTCAAAGAGTGCAAAAAATGAAGAGCTGGGAGTATGTAAAATCATTAGCCAGTATGGAGAACATTCTATCCAGTGTTATGGAAAATTGACATGTACTCCAGAAAAAGGTGGGGATGGTACAATCTTTACCATAAGTGAAAAACAATAGTAAAAAAGACAGATTAGATAATTTCTAATCTGTCTTTTTTACTTATTTGGTGAGCCAGGAGGGGTTCGAACCCCCGACCCCAGGCTTAGAAGGCCTGTGCTCTATCCAGCTGAGCTACTGACCCAAATGACAATAATTATAATATCATAAAAAAGTATGTTTGTCAATACAAAGAAATAAAAAACATTATACTAATTTTAATAAGAAAATTAAATCATTCTAAAAAACCCAATAACACCAAAAATAATAAATATACAGTTAGATATAAATTCAATAATATTTGAATCTAATTTATTTCCAATAAGTTTTCCGAAAAATAACGCAATAGAATTACTAAGTACCATTCCAGAAATAGAGCCACATATTAAAAATAATTTGTAATTAGGATATTCTAAGCCAAGACCTAAAGATGCTAAAAAAGTTTTATCTCCAAGTTCGCCTATAATAATACTAAGAGTAATAATAAAGATATAATTTATTTTTATATTTGTAATTTTGTGAAGAATTGAATTGCTTTTTTCGTTTTCAGTATCATCATTTTTATGTTTTTTAGGGATAAATCCAATAATACCAAAAAGTAAAAAAGAGGCATAGGTCATTATTTTAGAGTAGTAAATAAATGATTGGTTTTCAAGAGAACCTAATTTACTACCGAATAAAATAGCTAATCCATGACTAAAGAAAGTACCAAGAGCTACTCCTAATAAAATATTTTTTGCTTTATCTTTAGTGGAGAAGGAAAGGACTAGTAATTGAGTCTTGTCACCTAACTCAGAAAAAAATACTAACATAAAAGAAATTATAAAAGGATAAATGAAATTCATATATGCACCTCTTTAAATTTTGTTAGTAATAAGTATTCAAAAAAAATAAAAATATGAATTGATAAAAATATTTAAATAATATTTGTTATTTTATTAA
>USQA01000081.1 GCA_900556695.1 uncultured Clostridium sp. | reverse complement strand
ATCAGTAGACCTTATGCGAAAAAAATATACGAGGAAGAAGATTTTAGACTGAAACAGTCATATTTTAAAAAAACGCAGTCATATTTGTGGGATGACCGAGTTATGCAGACCATGAACATAGAAATATTTCTTGCAGATAGATTTATAGCGGCATCTCAATTTACTGCAAACAGTGTGATTTACTGTGGTAGAGAGGCTTCAGAAATTGATGTGGTGCCATATGGTATAGATACAGATAAATTTTATATTAGTAAATCTGAAGAACAGCATCAAGAGTTAAAAATGTTATTTGTTGGTCATATTGATTATCAAAAGGGTGTGCATTATTTACTTGAGGCCGTCAAACGTTTCCCGCCGGATGTACTTTCGCTTGACTTATATGGCGTGTATAATGATAGTTCTGCGTTATATAAGAATGGAAATGCTTTGAATAATGTGCATTTTCATGGCTTTGTTACGCCAGATCAGTTGAATAAAATATATAACAGCGCAGATGTTTTTGTATTTCCATCAACCAATGACGGCTATGGTTTTGTAGTATTAGAAGCAATGGCGTGTGGATGTCCGGTTTTAGTTTCAAATAATACCGGTGCATGCGATTTGGTGAACGAAGGAGTATGTGGATTTAAGTTTGATTCTGGTGATATAGACAGAATAGCTGAACTCATAAGATGGTGCATAGATAATAAAGAAAAATTACCGGAAATGGGATTGAAAGCACGCGAAACGGTACTTTCTTATACATGGGATAAATATAGAGACAGTGTTAATCTTTTTATAAATAATTAAGGATGAAAAATGTGATGAAATGTGTTGTGCTTGGTGATAGCATAAGCGAAGGAATAGGCTCAAAAAAATTAAATTATGTTACTGAGTTATCGGTAAAATTGGGAAATAAGTATACGTTCGTTAATTTAGGAAAAACAGGATCGACGATAAGGTATCCGATATCAGTATTGGATGCTATTCTTGAGGAATGTGCTGATGTCGTTATAATAATGTATGGTTCTGTTGATGCTCAGATTAGACCGAATTTAGATAGAAACCGTTTTGGGCTAAGTAAATTAGTGCCAGCCCGTTACAAAATAGGTGGGATGCTCTCACCAAGAGCCTTTTATTCTGAAAAGTGGTATAGATTTTTGCCAGATAAACTAGACAATTTATTTAGATATATATTAAAAGAATTTGTTTTATTGACACAAGGAAGTGTACAGTGGGTTCACTTAGATGAATTTAAGGAAAAGTATGAAGAGTTAGTTAAAACCTTTATTAGGACTGGAGTTAAAAAAATCGTTATCGTTTCTACTGCTTATTTGGATGATAAGTATTTTTTGAATAGTACTAAAGAATATATACAATATAATGCTGTATTGCGGGATATTGCAAATAAATACAACGCAGCGTATATTGATTTATTTAATCTGCAAAAGAATGTTGTGGAGGCAAGTGGTTGGAATACGATTTATTCTAAGGATCATTTTCATCCAAACTTCGAAGGATATAAAAAAATTTCAGAAATAATTATACCGTATCTTACTAATATATGATTAGCTTGCATTTAGTCAACCAGTGAAGTATTGTGATTACATGGATTATACTTACAGAATAGATAGGATTAATGGATTTGATTTTTAGATTTTTTTCTGAATAACGATTGAGATAAGTCACAGTATCTTAGGTAGTCTAATATACTGCTGAAGAAAAAGATTAAATACTGATCTTATACAATGTGAAGGAGAATAAAAATGGTAAAAAAGAGTACGATAGTATTTAATGCTTTATTATTATTATTGATAACGGCGACTATTCCATATTTTGCGTACGGTGTGACAGCTATAAGAACTGGTTACGAGGTTGTAGGAGGTTTGAATACTTCAGGAGCTGTATCTGGTGGAATAATAGGTACAAGGTTCTCTCATTTTAAAGATGTGATTGCAACGGTGCTTTTTCTTTACTTATTTATAATCAATAAGAAAAAGAAGTATCTGGGCAGTATTTTGGGGGTGTTTCTATATGGATTAATTGCCCTTGTGATATCAGGAAGAATCCAGATGGGTTTTCTTATTGCAGGTTTTCGAACTTTTTTATTTTTTCTCACTATGCTTTTGTTTTTTGAATCATATGGATATCTTTTTCATGATAGAAAAAAATTGAGGGCGGTGTATTACATAACGCAAATAGTAATTATCCTTCAGACTGTTATTGTGGCGTTTCAGATTTCAATGAGTAACAGTTGGTTTAGGTTTGGTAGCGGCGCATATAGATATAGTGGACTATTTCCGGGAAGTGGTAATCTTGGTTGTTATGCTATTGCAGCATTGTTAACATTAATGATTATGTCGCAGAAGTACAAAGTTTTTAGTGATAAGGTATTTATAATAGATGGTATATTTTGTTGCTTTTTATCTGTTGCAAGCGGTACGAGGACATGTATAATATTATCGGTTATATGCTTTGTGTATTCTTTATTTATTAATTATGGAGATGCATTACATTTTAACAAAAGTGTAATTATATTTTTATTATTATTTTTTGCAATCTTTATTGGATACGGATTAATAAATAGTATTATTTCACGTATTGGCAGAGGCGATTTGATGGCTTCTGGTGAAGGAAGAATAAGGCTGTTTCTTGATATGTTCAATAGTTCATCTGGCTTTGAACTGCTATTTGGTAGAGGACTTGGAGTTGGAACAAATGCATCAATTAGTATGGGACTGTCAGGAACTCAGGTTTCTGATTCAACAATAAATCTTCTTTTTACCCAATTTGGAATGGTAGGATTGTTAATTTTTGTTGGTGCGCTAGTACATTTTACGTTGAAAATTTATTGTTGTTCAAAGCAATATAGGTATTTGGGCATTTGCATGATTGGAACGATATGGGTAATGTTTTTAGTTGGTAACTTATTTGAACATATTGGAATGTCAATATATTTTTCAATAGGTTATTTTTTGTTGCTTGAGAAGTTTGAAATAACACCTAAGGTTATATAAGAAGATTTAGAGAGAAAAATGAAAAAGATAATCAGCAAATTTTGGAATCACTATAAAAAAGCAAATGTTGCAGTCAAAGCTAGCTTATGGTTTGCTTTGTGTTCGATTTTACAAAAAGGAATATCGATAATAACTATGCCGATATTTACTCGCTTGATGGATACATCTGAGTACGGTGAGTATACGATATTTCAGACTTGGTATAATATTTTAATAATAATTGTTACTTTAAATGTGCAATCAGAAATATTTAATAAAGGGTTGATTGAAAATCAAGATGAAAAGAATGCTTTTACGGCGAATCAAGCAGGACTATTAATCGTTTTATCTGCTATTTTTTCTACTGTTTATTTTATATTCCATCCATTTATCAATCGGTTTATGGGTCTATCAACTTTTCTCATGTTTGTAATGATTGGTGAAATTCTAGGAAATGCACTTATTGCCCTATGGTCAGCTAGAAAACGCTTTGAATTTGATTACAAAAAAATTGTTACAGTAACGTTATTGACTTCAGTTTTAAACCCAATTGTTGGAATTGTTGCTGTTTCGATGGCAGAGAATAAGGTTCAGGCCAGAATTATTTCAAATGCGCTGGTACCTATTTGCGTTTCAATGATCCTTCTTGTCGGAATTAAGCGAGGAGGAAGCCTTTGTAGAAATATACAATGGTGGAAAACTGCTGTAGTTACAAGTTTACCACTTTTACCTCATTATTTGTCATTAGTACTTCTTAATCAATCAGATAAATTAATGATAAATCAATTCGTTGGAACTGAAGAGGCTGCTATTTATAGCGTAGCCCATTCAGCAGGTTTATTGATGACAATTGTGAACACGAGCATTAATGGTTCTTTTGTACCTTGGGCATATGGAAAAATGAAAAACGAACACGGTATAGGAATTAAGAAAATATCATCGCTATTATTTGGTTTAGTAATGGGGGTTAATATTTGTTTGATTTGGTTTGCACCAGAAGCTGTACAAATATTAGCGGCACCACAATATGGTGAGGCAAAATGGTGCTTGGTTCCAATTGCAGCAAGCGTATATTTCTTTTTTGTATATACATTATTCGTTGACATAGAAATATATTTTGGAGCAAATAAATATATTGCAATTGCATCAGTAATTGCAGCAATTTTGAATTTAATACTTAATTATATTTTTATCCCAATATACGGATACATAGCCGCAGGGTATACTACGTTATTTAGCTATTTTGCAACGATGGTTATGCACTATTGCTTTTTGCGGAAGACATTAAAAAAGAACCAGTATGGAGAGAAACTCTTTGACGAGAAGATGATTGCTTTTTGGGGAATACTTATGGTTGTTACAGCTACAATAGCAATGGTTCTATATGGTAACATGGTTATTAGATTTTTTATAGCTATTATTATAGCAATCATTATCTTCTGGAAGAAAAACTATATTATGGAGATTATGCAAGAAATAAAAAAGCGGAGTGAACGGTAGCTTATGTGTAACTTGACTGGCGGGACAAGATATGAGGAAATAGCCTGACATTCAATTAATGTATTAAAAATACAGAATCTAATTTGGGGTAGTAAGCGCCAAATATTCTGGCGGAGTTCCTAATTCATTGAATTTTTTTATGATTGTACCTGTTTGATACTTAGACTATTTTACTATAATTATGGAGAATAGGTAATGATAGCTATTCGCAAAGACTGTGTTCCGATAGCGGAACAGATTAGGCTCATCAATGAATTATGCCAAAGTGGTATCTCGGTAAGTATCTTTTATAACTGGGTTAGTCGATGCCGAAAAAGTATATGATAAGTAGCGAGTACCGCTAAAAAGTACGTGGTATATAGTGAGTACCATATTTTCCTTTGAGAAAATAGAAAATTTATAATACGATTTATGAAAACCTTCGCTTATCAGATGAACAGATAATGAAAAAAACTGACATTATAATGTACAGGAAGGGAAAAGAGATGTGGGTACAAATTGGTAATTGGCTATATGAAAATGCAATGGCTATTTTCATTTCTGTGATTGCGTCATTTTTAATATCAAAAAGATATTATGACAAAGCAAATCGGGAAAGTGTATTGATGATGGTGATATTTCCAATCGTTAAATTGTTGAATCAAAGATATTATACGCGTAAGGATTATGAAGCTCTTTTGAAAATCAATTCTTGTTATGCCGTTAAATATCTTAAGAAAAAGGAAAGAAATAAGCTGCTTGAATTGTTAAGTACTTATACAAATGTGTGCAGATATAGTCAAGAAGGGGCAGATATAAGTTGTATTATGGCATATTATGTCTACACATTAAGAGAGAATGGTGTGACCCCTAAGCCATGTATAATAAAAGATAATGATGGAGAAGTCGTAGCAGATGATTTTCCGCTGGATTATAATTATTTGCAGGATTATGTATATGAAAAACTTGTCATTTTTTAGTGCAAACTTGGCATATGAGAGAAGGTTTTCCTCTACTGGTTGATATAGATAGACAATATCATTTGGTGGAAATGACAGAGGAGGAAGTCCATTTTTCTATCGACTGTATCAAGGGGCAGCTGCTATAAATCCACAGAAGCTGTGGAACGATCCATGATGCAATATATGGAAGAACTTGATTCAGAACTGTCCGCCCTGCCTGGCTATAAAGAGCTTGCAAATGAAAAAATAATAAAGATATGTTTAAAGAGCAGGACAGATTCTGATTGTGGTTATATCCATCAAAAACGCA
>USQA01000080.1 GCA_900556695.1 uncultured Clostridium sp. | reverse complement strand
ACAATATTAGATGTAGCAAAAAAAATAAGTGAAGGTTTGGCAAGGGTAGCAACATGTGGAGAAGTAAATGGAGAAATAAAAGATTTGCGTTATGAAATTCAAGAAGATAGTAATTTAGTTATACATACTTTTAATGAAGAAGATTTAGATGGTAAAAAAGCATATTGGCATACAACATCACATATTATGGCACAAGCAGTAAAAAGACTATTCCCAGATGTTAAATTTGCTATTGGACCATCAATTGATGAAGGATTCTATTATGACTTTGATGTGGAAAAACCATTTACAGACGAAGATAAAGAAAAAATAGAACAAGAAATAAAAAAAATCATTAAAGAAAATATAAAAATAGAAAGATTTTCTTTACCTAAACAAGAAGCTCTAGAGTTAATGGAAGGCCAACCATATAAACAAGAATTAATAAACGAATTACCAGAAGGAGAAGAAATAAGTTTTTACAAACAAGGTGATTTTACAGATTTATGTGCTGGACCACATCTTGAAAGTACAGGAAAAGTAAAAACAGTAAAAATATTATCTTCATCAGGTGCTTATTGGAGAGGTAGCGAAAAAAATAAAATGTTACAAAGAATTTATGCTATATCTTTCCCAAAAGCTAGTTTGTTAGAAGAATATATGCAAATACTAGAAGACAGAAAAGCAAGAGATCATAGAAAAATAGGAAAAGATCTAGAATTATTTATGACACATCCTTTAGTAGGTGCAGGACTTCCAATGTATTTACCAAATGGTGCTACAATAAGAAGAATTTTAGAAAGATATATACAAGACAAAGAGTTAAAATTAGGATATGAACATGTATATACACCATCACTTGCTAATGTTGATTTATATAAAACTTCAGGACACTGGGATCATTATAAAGAAGATATGTTCCCTGTTATGAAAATGGAAAACGAAGAAATGGTTCTAAGACCTATGAACTGCCCACATCATATGTTAGTTTATAAAAACAAATTACATTCATATAGAGACTTACCAATAAAAATTGGTGAACTTGCACATGATTTTAGATATGAAGATAGTGGAAGTGTTTGCGGATTAGAAAGAGTTAGACAAATGTGTCAAAATGATGCTCACTTATTTGTAAGACCAGATCAAATAAAAGAAGAAGTTGGAAAAGTTTTAAAATTAATAGTAGAAGTATATCAAAAAGATTTTGGATTCCCTGAATCAAGTTTTGAATATAGATTATCATTAAGAGATAAAAATAATAAAGAAAAATATATTGATAATGATGAAATGTGGGAGACAGCAGAAAGCCAATTAAGAGAAATATTAACAGAATTAAAAATTCCGTTCTATGAGGCAGAAGGAGAAGCAGCGTTTTATGGTCCAAAAATAGATATACAAATAAAAACAGCATTAAATCATGATGTAACAATCCCAACTTGTCAATTAGATTTTGCATTACCAGAAAGATTTGAACTTGAATATATCGGAAAAGATGGAGAAAAACATAGACCTGTTGTAATACACAGAGCAATATTAGGAAGCTCTGATAGATTCATCTCATTCTTATTAGAAGAAACAAAAGGATTGCTTCCAACATGGCTTGCACCAATGCAAGTTAAAATATTACCAATAACAGATGATCAACATGAATATGCATATCAAGTAAAAGAAGAATTAATAAAAGAGGGAATACGTGTAGAAGTTGATGACAGGAATGAAAAAACAGGATACAAAATTCGTGAAGCACAACTTCAAAGAATTCCTTACATGCTAGTTGTTGGAGCAAAAGAAGTGGAGAATAACCTAGTAGCAGTTCGCTCAAGAGAAAGTGGCGATATAGGAACTATGAAAATGGAAGAATTTAAGGAAAAAATATTAGAAGAAATTAATAATAAGTCAAAAAATACAATATAATTTAAAATTTAAAGTAAAAATACAATAATTTTTATTTTAAATTAAGGAGGAAAAAATGAAATTAGGAATTGTAGGATTACCAAATGTAGGGAAAAGTACAATGTTTAACAGCATAACAAAAGCTGGCGCAGAATGTGCAAATTACCCTTTTTGTACAATAGAACCAAATGTTGGAGTTGTACCTGTTCCGGATGAAAGATTAGATGAATTAACAAAAATGTATAATCCACAAAAAACAACACATGCAGTAATAGAATTTGTTGATATTGCTGGATTAGTAAAAGGCGCAAGCAAAGGGGAAGGATTAGGAAATAAATTCCTTTCACATATTCGTGAAACAGATGCAATATGTGAAGTTGTAAGATGTTTTAATGACTCAAATGTAGTACATGTAGATGGAAGTGTAGATCCAATAAGAGATATAGAAACAATTAATTTAGAATTGATTTTTGCTGATATAGAAACAGTAAATAAAAGATTAGATAAAGCAAGAAAGAATTTAAAAGCAGACAAAAAATATCAAGAAGAAATTGATTTATTAGAAAAAATAAAAGAAAATCTAGAAAATGGTATATCAGCAAGAGCACTTGAATTTAATGAAGATGAAGAAGTAATGGTCAAAGATATGTTTTTACTTACAACAAAACCTATACTTTATATTGCAAATGTTTCAGAAGAACAAATGGAAAATGCAGAAAATGATGAATTAGTTTTAAAAGTAAAAGAATATGCATCAAAAGAAAATGCAGAAGTAATTCCATTATGCGTAAAAATAGAAGAAGAACTTTCAGGATTAGAAGAAGACGACAAAAAAGAAATGCTAGAAGCTTTAGGCCTACAAGAATCAGGATTAGATAAAGTAATTAAGAAAAGCTATGACTTATTAGGATTAATGTCATTCTTAACAGCAGGAGAACCAGAAGTAAGAGCATGGACAATAAAAAAAGGCACAAAAGCACCACAAGCTGCAGGAAAAATTCATTCTGATATTGAAAGAGGATTCATAAAAGCAGAAATAGTTTCATATGATGATTTAATAAGAGAAGGTTCAATGAATGCAGCAAAAGAAAAAGGATTAGTCCGTTCAGAAGGAAAAGAATACATTATGCAAGATGGAGATATAGTTTTATTTAAATTTAATGTCTAAAAATGAAAAAGAATGTAATATTTTTGTAATAAAAATGTAATATTAAACTGAATAAAAACTATTGACATAGATAATAAATAAGTATAAAATATGAATTGTAAGACAAAAGAATATATTAAATTTATATATTTTTTTTGAAATAACTATTTAACAAGTATAATTATAAACAGTTATAACAATAATAAAAATATATAAAAAAGTGAGGAGAATTAATTATGAAAAAAACAAATTTAGTTAAAGTAGTTTCAATTTTATTAGTAAGTTTAATGGTTATATTATTTTCTACAAACGTATTTGCAGCTAATAATGATGATTTTAAAGAATTAGATGGAAATGCTGCTTTACTAACAAATAATGCAACAGGAAATAAGAGTGGAAATAATACTAATGCAAATAAAAATGAAAATAACGCAAATGCAAATACAAATAATGTAAACAAAAACAGTAATACAAATAATTCAAGAATTTACAACAATACAGATTTACCAAAAACAGGTGTAGAAAGTTCAATACCAGTAGTTGTATTAGTTGCTATATTTGGTATTTCAGCTGTATATGCATATAAAAAAATAGATGATTATAAAAATTTATAATAATAAAGTTATTAAATAAAGCGTACTTAATAAAGTATGCTTTATTTTATTATTAGTTTGTTTTTAAATTATTGTTAGATTTTTATTAGTCTAATATAAAATTAAACATTTTGTTTTGCTTTTAAAATTATTCTGTTTGAATTCAAATTATTACAAGTAACCAAAGTCAATTCTTTTGAATTTTTATCATAATCAAAAATTGGTGAAAGATTATCATATTTTACCTCATATATTTTTAGTACATTATATATATACTTTTTTCCTTCATTATCATAAATATATATTTCATCATTTGCATTTAAAATTGCAATATTACTAAAAAATAATGAGTTATTATAATTATGTCCAGCAATACAAATATTATCATTTTTATTTAATGTAGAACCGTAAAATTTACAAGGAGCAATTTTTAATAACTCATCACTAAGATTAGAAAAAATAGGGTAATATATATTTATTTTAGGTATTTCAATTATTCCAAATATATTATTAGAATTTTTATATGCACTATTGTCAGAAAAATTTGCATACAATTTAGATACATTATAATTATCTATGACATCAGAAGACATTTTTTCTTTTCTTTGAATAGAAAGAAAATACCACCCAAAAGATACTAAAACTAATAAAAAAATAAAAGAAGAAACGAAAAATTGTATTTTGAACATTTTTTTGTTTTTTTGGTTATTTGTTTGCAACTTTGTATTTAATATGTAAAAGAGTGTATAATCGCAGATAAAAAATCAGAAAAATACGGATGGGACGAGAAAAGTTATAATATAAAAAAAGAGAAAAAATAAGCAAAAAAGGAAAAAATTAAATTTTTCTTTTTCTGCTTATTGATGATATTTTAGGAAGAACTTCAAATTTTATTTCAAAACAGTGAAATTCATTTAATTCATTGCTATCTAAACAATCAAGATAAATATCTAGTTCGTCTAAGTTCCTACATGCTGCTATAATAATAGGGTTTAATTCATATTTAAACATTAATTCTAATCCTAAATCTAAAGCTTTTAAAACAGATTCATGTTCTTTATTTCTTATTAAAGAATAAGCTTCTCTAAATCTAGCAATAGATGAACTTTTAAAAGAATTAAGAGGTAAAACATATAATTCATTTACAATTTCTTGCATTGTTTTATATTTATTCTCTGATTTTTGAAAAAGTTTTTCAACGTCTTCATATTTATAAGGCAAATATGCTTTTTGTGTTTTTTCAGAAATAATAAGTGTGTTATTATCTTCATGAGATAATTCTATATTTTTTATAAGAGGATCAATATTGTGACTAATATTTTTTAATTTGTTTTTATTTTTTGACATCTTAGAACTAGTAGTACTAGACAATCCTTCAAGAGCTGATATTATAGAAGAAGTTGATTTGTTTTCAAAAGTGAATAATTTATTGAATAATTCATCACTTTTTTTATTATATTCTATTAAATCTGCTTTTATCTCGTTATAATTATTATCTATATTGTGATCATATAAAGATATAATATCAGTCAAAGATGTAGTTAAAACATCTACTAATTTGCATATTAGATTTAACTCTTCAAATGAATCTTTAAGAGAATCAGCCAAATCATAAAATTCTTGAGATTTGCTTTCATCTATATTATTAATTGTTTCTGAAATTATATTAGTTATTAATAATAGCAAGTTTGACTTTTTTGACATATATAAATCTTTAATTTTAGCAAGTTTTTCTTGTTCTGATTGAATACTTGTCATTAGTTCATTTTTTATAAAATCATCTAGTGAATTAAAATTGTAAAAAAGCATAATATCCTCCAATATCTTTTGTATTATAATCTATTATAACTTTAAAGATTAATAAAGTAAATGATATAAATATTACATTTTAATTACATATAAATAGCATTATTGTATAAAGCTATTTATTGTGTTAGAATAAATTATATATAACTAAAGACAAGGAGATATCAATGTATAAAATACGTGACTATAAAGAAATAAAAAACAGAAATGAAAAAATAAAAAAAATAATAAGTATTTTTATATATATAATAATAATACCAATTATAGTTATAAATATTACATTAATAGTCAAATCTTTTATAAGACCTAATAAAATAC
>USQA01000079.1 GCA_900556695.1 uncultured Clostridium sp. | reverse complement strand
ATGTAACAAAAGTTTTTATAGAAAATTTAATCAATTATCCAAATGAAGAAAAAATTGAACTTGATAAAGAAAAATTAAAATATTTAGTAGATATAATAAATAATATGATAAAAAATTGTGATTTTTCTGTATTGTACAATAAAGAACAACAAATATTTTCAATAGGATTTAATATAGAAGAAAATAAATTAACAGATTCATATTATGATTTATTAGCATCAGAAGCTAGGCAAGCTAGTTTAGTTGCTATTAGTAAAAGAGATGTTCCAGCAAAACACTGGAGTTATTTAGGAAGAACATTAACAACCTTAGGGAAATATAAAGGACTTGTTTCTTGGTCAGGAACTGCATTTGAATATTTAATGCCAAATATTAATATACCAAAATATGAAGGAAGTTTATTAGATGAGTCATCAAAATTTATGATAATGAGTCAAATGGAATATGCTAAAAAACTTAATATTCCTTGGGGAATTTCAGAAGCAGCATTTAACTTAAAAGATTTCCATTCTAATTATCAATATAAAGCATTTGGAATTCCATGGCTTGGATTAAAAAGAGGGCTTGCAGATGAACTAGTTGTTTCTAGTTATGGAGGAATACTTGCAATTAATGAAGTTCCAAGAGAAGAAATCAATAATCTAAAAAGATTAGAAAAAGAAGGTATGTATGATAAATATGGATTTTACGAATCAATTGATTATACTCCAGAAAGAGTAGCAAAAGGTAAGACATCAAGTATTATAAAAACATATATGGCACATCATCAAGGTTTAATACTTTTATCTATAAATAATTTAATGAATAATAATATTTTACAAAAAAGATTTATACAAAATCCTGAAATAGAAGCTGTAAGTATTTTGCTACAAGAAACAATGCCAGAAACGTATATTACAACTAAAGAAACAAAAGAAAAAGTAGAAAAAATGAAATATAAAGATTATGAAGATTATATTCAAACAACTTACAATAAAATAAATGAAAAATTAATATTAGGTAATGTGATTTCAAATGAAAATTACACAATTGCAATGAATCAAAAAGGACAAGGAGTAAGTAAATATAAAAATTTCTATGTAAATAGATTTAAAGTAACAGATGATTACTCGCAAGGAATATTTTTTACAGTAAAAAATATAAAAAATAAACAAATATGGAGTTCTAATTATTCTCATAATCAAAACAAAGAAACTTATCAAATTAGCTTTATGCCAGATAAAGATGAACAAGAAATTATTAATGGTAATATAAAAACAAAAATAAAAACAACAGTAGCATCTAATGAACCAGTTGAATTAAGAAGAATGACTATAGAAAACAATGGAAATGAAGAAGAGATATTAGAAGTAACATCTTATTTTGAACCAGTATTATCATCAAAAGAACAAGACTATTCTCATCCAGCATTTAATAATTTGTTTTTAATAACTAGTTATGATGAAGATACAAATAGTCTAATTGTAAAAAGAAAAAAGAGGGGAATAAATGAACAAGAATTATATTTAGCAACAACATTATCCACAAATAGCGAAACAATTGGGGATTTAGAATACGAAATAAGTGAAGAAAAGTTTATAGGAAGGGGAAATCTAGAAATACCTAAAATGGTTGAAAATTCTATACCACTTTCTAAAAAAATAGGTTTAGTAACAGAGCCAATTGTTGCTTTAAAAAGAACTATAAAAGTAAAGCCACAAGAAAGAGTTTCTATAGATTTAATAGTTTCTGTAAATGAAAGTGAAGAAATAGCTAAGAAAAATTTAGATAAATATAAATCATATGAAAATATAAAATCAGGATTTGAGTTATCAAAAGCTAGAGTAGAAGCAGAAAGTAGATACTTGAGAATAAAAGGAAACGATATAAAAATATATCAACAAATGTTGTCTTATATAATATTTGACAATTCGGTAAAAAGTCAAACAGTACAAAAAAATAAAGAACAATTATACAAACAAGAAGAATTATGGAAGTATGGAATATCAGGAGATTTACCAATTATTCTAGTAAAAATAAGAAATGTAAATGATCAATATGTAATTAAAGAAGTATTAAAAGCGCATGAGTTCTTTAGAAGTAAGAATATACAAACAGAAATAGTTATTTTAGACGAAGAAAAACATAGTTACGAAAATTATGTTAGAGAAGGTATAGAAAGTGCTATTTTAAACAGTCAAATGGGTTATTTGAAAAATATAAAAGGAGGTATTTTTACTTTATCTAAAGAAGAAGTTAATAAAAAAGATATTAAATTGTTAGAATTTATAGCTACAATTTGTATAGATAGTAATAAAGGTGGAATAAAAAATAATATTAAAGATATAGAAGAAGAATATCTAGAAAAATATGAAGATATAGGAGAAGAAAAAAATAAACAAATATTAATAGAAGAAGAAAATAATATAATATCATTAGATAAAGACAAGCTAAAATATTACAACGAATATGGAGCTTTTTCAGAAGATGGAAAAGAATATATTATAAAAGTAAATAAAAATGATAGATTGCCAACTGTATGGAGTAATATAATGGCAAATCAGAAGTTTGGAACAATAGTAACAGAAAATATGGGAGGATATAGTTGGTATAAGAATAGTAGATTAAATAGAGTTACAAGTTGGGAAAATAATGCTAGTTATGACATACCAACAGAAATATTATATTTAAAAGATAGTAATACAGGTAAAACTTGGTCTTTAGGACTTAATCCTATGCCTGATAATAATGATTATAAAATTGTTTATGGATTTGGGTATAGCAAGTTTATACACAATAGTGATGGGATTGAACAAGAATTAGAAACTTTTATACCTAAAGAAGATAGTTGTAAAATAAATATTTTAAATCTAAAAAATATGACACCAAATAGAAAAAAGATAAAAATATATTATTATATAAAACCTGTTCTAGGAGAAGATGAACTAAAAACAAATGGTTATATAGATACTAGTTATGATAAAAATAATAATTTTATTTGTGCTAAAAATTTATATAAAAATGAATTTGAAAATACCAAAATTTATGTATCTTGTAGTGAAAAAATAAAATCTTATACAGGAGATAAAAGATTCTTTCTAGGTGAAGGGGGAATTGGCAATCCTGATGGAATAAAAAAAGTTTCATTAAATGATAAAAATGCTTTAGGAAAACAAGCATGTATTGCATGTGAAATTGAAATTGAATTAGAAAGTTTTGCAAACAAAGAAATTTCTATTGTTTTGGGTGCTGATGATGAGATAATAGACTGTAAAAATATAGCTTATAAATATCAAAAGATTTCAAATTGTAAACAAGAATTAGAAAATATAAAAGGTTTTTGGAAAGAATTACTTGGAAGAGTGCAAGTATATACACCTATGGAATCAATGAATATATTATTAAATGGTTGGGGATTATATCAAGTTATTGTAAGTAGACTTTTAGGTAGAAGCGGATTATATCAATCAGGAGGAGCATATGGATTTAGAGATCAATTACAAGATACTTTAGGACTAAAATATATAGATCCTGAAATTTTAAAAAATCAGATTATTATTCATAGTAAACATCAATTTGTAGAAGGAGATGTAGAACATTGGTGGCATGCAGAAACAGGAAAAGGTATAAGAACAAGAATTTCGGATGATTTGTTATGGTTAGTTTATTTAACGACTGAATATATAAATAGTACAAATGACTATAGTATATTAGATATAGAAACACCATATATTCAAGGAAAGATTTTACAAGAAAACGAAATGGAGAGATATGATAAGTACACTCATACTGAATTTAAAGAAAGTATATATAAACATTGCATCAAAGCAATTGAAAAGACATTGAATTTTGGAAAAAATGGATTGCCTAAAATAGGAACAGGAGATTGGAATGACGGACTTAGCAATGTAGGAAGCAAAGGGATAGGTGAAAGTATATGGTTAGGATTCTTTTTATATAATGTTTTAGATAGATTTATTCCTGTATGCGAATATAAAGGTGATAATGAATTAGCACAAAAATATGAAGAAATAAAAAATAAATTAAAGAAAAGCTTAAATACAAATGGTTGGGATGGAAGATGGTACAAAAGAGCATATACAGATGATGGAGACGCATTAGGAAGCATGGAAAATGATGAATGCAGAATTGATAGTATTGCACAAAGTTGGAGTGTTATTTCAAATGCAGGAGATAATGATAAAAAATATATATCAATGGAAAGCCTAGAAAATCATTTAATAGATAGAGAAAATGGAATCATAAAATTATTAGATCCACCTTTTGAAAAGGGAAAATTAGAACCAGGATATATAAAAGCATATATGCCAGGAGTCAGAGAAAATGGAGGACAATATACACATGAGTGTTGTTGTTAGTACCAGTTTTTAAGTTAGCCGTTCGAACGCAGTGAGTTACAGATAACTTATGCAACTGAGCGATAGCGAAGTTGTAATCCGTATAAAAAAATATTGATACTCTTAAAAATACATATTGTTATTAATTTTGTATCAAAAGTATTTAAAAAAACACGCCTTATTGATACGAAATTAGTGATAAAAATCAAAATAATACAACAAATTTAAAAAATGTGAAACAAATTAAAGAAAAAATGCAAAAAAGTTTCACATTTTTTTAAATTTATGATATAATAAAAATGTGAAACAAAATCAAATAAATCAAACAAAAATGTTTCACATTTATAAGGAGGAAAATCATGGAAGAAAAAATTGAAATTATGAATCTTCTTCAAAGTAAACAGGTTCTTGAACATGAATTACAATCACTTGTATATGGATCAGTAGAAATAAGAGAAAATGAATCTAATAAATATATATATGTACATTATAGAGAAGATGGAGTAGCTTTAACAAAATATGTTGGAGAATATTCTGATGAATTATATAATTTAGTATTAAATAATAGCATTAAAGCAAAACAATTGAAAAAGCAAATAAGAGAGATAATAAAAAAACTAAAACAATTAAATTATACAGAAGAAGAATTATCAGAAAAAGTAGAACAAAATATAGACTTTGCGAAAAGACATTTAGTAGATACAATATATAAACAAGCTATATTAGAAGGTGTTGCAACTACATTCGCAGATACAGAAAGTATTATTGAAGGTGGAAAAGTAAATAATATGACATCTGAAGATATACTAAAAATAGTAAATCTAAAACATGCTTGGGAATTTATATTAAATAAAAATGTTATTTTAAGCGATACAAACTTTGCCTTATTATGCGAAATAAATAAAATGGTAGAAGAAGGATTTTATTATACAGCAGGTAAAGTAAGAAATACACCAGTAACAATAGGTGGAACAACATGGAAACCAGATTTGCCTATTGAAAGTGTAATAAAAGAAGAATTAGAAGAAATTTTTAGTAAGGAACTGGATGATATAGACAGAGCAATCGAACTTTTATTATACACAATGAAAAAACAAGTATTTATAGATGGAAATAAAAGAACAGCAGTAATTTATAGTAATCATTATTTGATTTCAAAAGGAAAAGGAATAATAGCAATTCCAGTAGAATTAACAGAAGAATTTAAGGATTTACTTATTCCTTATTATGAAGGAAGAGATGAAAAAGAGATAAAGAAGTTTATTAAAGAGAAATGTTACATGAGTATATAGAAAAAATTCCTCAAAGAAATAGTGTTTAGCATACTGTACAAAAACATAAGAAACTAAATTTTGTTTATAATAGGAGGGATTGATGAATTTATTAGACATAAATTGAATAAAAAAGAAATAATACAATTTAAATATATATAATTAAATAAATTCAGAGTTTACAAAATTTGCAAAATGCAAGA
>USQA01000078.1 GCA_900556695.1 uncultured Clostridium sp. | reverse complement strand
ATTTTAGAAGCAAAAAATTACTGTACTATAATTTTACTTTCGAAGGGAATGATAAAAATGAAAAACTTTTTCATAATTTTAGCAATGAAAATATTAAACCTAATACTAAAAATATGTCATAAAAATGGTGGAAACTTTCTAGGAAAAATTGCATTTGACTGGAATCCAGAAATTTTCAAATACTTTAAAGTCAACTGCCCTGTAATTGCAGTATCTGCAACAAATGGAAAAACAATGACAAATAATTGCATAGGTTACACTTTAAAAACTGCTGGAAAAAAAGTGGTAAGCAATGTTGAAGGAAATAACATGGAAACAGGTATCCTTTCAACTATATTAAAAAATTGTACATTAACTGGAAAAATCAAGGCTGATTACTTAGTTTTTGAAGTTGATGAAAGTTACATCCCTGTTGTTTTTAAAGATTTTAGATTAGATACATTAGTAATTCTAAACTTCTTCCGTGACCAATTAGATAGAAATGGTGAAGTTGAATCTTTAATTTTAAGAATAAATGAATTTTTAAAAACTTATACTGGAAATTTGATTTTAAACAATGATGATCCAAATGTTGTAAGACTTGGACAAGCAAATCCTTCAAACAGCAATATATATTATTTTAGTGTTGACAAATATAAATTTGCAACAGAAAAAATAAAAGAAGCTGGCGAAGGTAAATTCTGTCCATTCTGTAAAACAAGATTAGAATATGAATATTATCAATATTCACATATAGGGAAATTCAAATGTCCTAATTGTAACTACGGAGATAATCCAATTTATAAATTAGCTCAAAATGTAGATTTAAAAAATAGATGTTTTGATGTAGATGGTGAAACTTACAAAATCAGATTTAATAGTATTTATAATATATACAATTTCGTAGCAGTAATTTCTTGTGTTAGCTTATATAATATTAAAACTTCAATTGTAAAAAAAGCTTTATCAACTTTCGTTTTAAATAATGGTAGACTTGAAGAAATCGAAATAAATAATATACCTACAATTATTAATTTAGCTAAAAATCCAACAGGTGCAAATGTTAGCCTTCGTATTTTAAATGAAGATGATGACGAAAAAGATTTATTTTTTGTGCTAAATGATAATATTGCTGATGGATTTGATGTATCTTGGATTTGGGATATTAATTTTGATAATCTAAATAATGTAAAAAGAATTATAACATCTGGAACTAGAGCTTATGATATAGCAATAAGAATAAAGACATCTGGATTTGATGCTTTAAAAATAGAACCTTATTTAGATTTACATGAAGCAGTTGAAAATTTATATAAAACAAATGATAAAAAATATGTAATTGCAAACTACACTTCTCTTCAACCAACACGAAAAGAAATCTTAAATTTTAATAAATAATAGTAATTAAAAGGAGTATATAGTTATGAAAGAACTTAAAATATTGTATCTATATCCAGATATTTTAGAACTATATGGAGATTATGGAAATATTCAAGTGTTAAAATATCGTTTAGAAAAAAGAGGATACAAAGCAATAATAGAAAAATATTCTATTGGTGATAAATCACCTGATTTTAAAAATTACGATTTAGTCTTTGCAGGCGGTGGTGCTGATCAAGAGCAAAGTATATTAGCAAAAGACTTAATAAAATACAAAGACAATATTAAAGAAGCTGTAAATAATGGTGTATTTTTCCTATTAATATGTGGTGCTTATCAATTATTTGGGAAATATTACAAAGGTGTCGAAGGAAATATTATTCCTGGTTTAGAAATTTTCAATTACTACACAGAAGCAATTGAGAATAGAAAAAAAAGATGTATTGGTAATATTGTTATAGAAGCAAATTTAAATGGAGAAAAAACAAAAATAATAGGATTCGAAAATCATGGTGGACAAACATTTGATATTGATACTCCTTTTGGAGATGTTTTATTTGGAAATGGTAATAAGTTTGGTGATTCAAAAGAAGGTTTCTTCTTAAAAAATGTAATTGCTACATATTTACATGGTCCCCTTCTTTCTAAAAATCCCGAACTTGCAGATTATATTATTTCTCATTGCTTGAACAGAAAATATAATGAAGACATTAAATTAGAACCTTTAAATGATGATTTTGAAAATTTATGTAGAAAACAATTATTAGATAGATTTATAGATTCCAATAGCTAAAAATAGCCAAGTAACACATTCCATTATTCAAGACATGTTAAAACCACCCGTTTTATGGGTGGTTTTTATTTATATCGCGCATTCAACCAATTTATGTTCTTTCAAACTTTCTTGTACATTTAGAATTCTTTGATTTGATGATCCTCTAAATCGTAATTTTAAATCTTTTTTCTCTTCTTCAAACTTTCCATCTACAACTACATCAAGATATTTAAGTAACTCTTCTGTTGTATCATTTTCTTTTGCCATTTTGCCTACTACATCTTTTTCAAAATCAAAACCTGTATAACACCATATATTCTTATTCGGGAATTTTTCTTTTACTTTTTTTACTAATGGTAATAAGCCCTTTTGATTTTGTTCTTCTAATGGTTCTCCTCCTAACAATGTAAGTCCAGATATGTAATCATGATCAAGATAATTTATTACTTCATCTATTTCTTTTTCTGTAAATTTTTCTCCATAATTAAAATCCCAAGCGCATTTATTAAAACAGCCTTTACAATGATGATTACATCCACTTACAAAAACCGAAACTCTAACTCCTTCGCCATTTGCTACATCTACTTTTTTTATATCTGCATAGTTCATATTATTTATCCTCTTTTCATTTTGCTAAATTATTTGATACAACTTATAAATTTCTTTAGTAATTATAAATGCATAACTCTTTGTTTTATTTCTTTTGTTTTTCCTGCATTCCAGAAATTTTCTCCTAAATATCCACATGTACGTCTTACAACAGTTAATTTAGAATGATCTTTATTTCCACAATTTGGGCATTCCCATTCATTATCTTTATTTATTATAATTTCTCCATCAAATCCACATTCATGGCAATAATCTGATTTTGTATTAAATTCAGCATATTGTATGTTATCATATATAAATTTAACAGCTGCTTCTAGTGCATCTATATTTTTTTGCATATTTGGTATTTCTATATATGATATACATCCGCCTGTAGAAATTTTTTGGAATTCGCTTTCAAATTCTAATTTTGCAAATGCATCTATTTTTTCTCTAACATCCACATGATATGAATTTGTATAATATCCTTTATCTGTTATATCTTTTATAATTCCAAATTTTTCTCTGTCTACTCTTGCAAATTTATAACATAGACTTTCTGCTGGAGTACCATATAATGCAAATCCAATGTTTGTCTCTTTTTTCCATTTTTCTGTTGTTTCTTGTAAATGTTTCATAACTTTTGTTGCAAATTTATGTCCTTCTGGATCTGTATGTGATACGCCTTTCATTGCTTTTGTCATTTCATATATTCCTATATATCCAAGTGACATAGTTGAATATCCACCATATAGTAATTTATCAATTTTTTCACCTTTTTTCAAACGTGATATAGCACCATATTGCCAATGAATTGGACTAATATCAGATGATGTTCCAAGCAAAGCATAATGTCTGCACATCAAAGCTTCAAAACATAATTCTAGTCTTTCATCTAATAGTTTCCAGAATTTTTCTTCATCTTTATTTGCTATAATTGCTATTTGTGGTAAGTTAATACTTACTACACCTTGATTAAATCTTCCTTCAAATTTGTAATTGCCGTTTTCATCTTTCCAAGGTGATAAGAAACTTCTACATCCCATTGGGCTAAATACATTTCCATCATATATTTCACGCATTTTCTTTGCTGAAATATAATCTGGATACATTCTTTTAGCTGAACATTTTACTGCCATTTTAGTTAAATAATCATACTCTCCACCTTTTAAGCAATTACATTCATCTAATACATACACTAATTTAGGAAATGCTGGCGTAACATATATTCCTGATTCATTTTTTATTCCTTCATATCTTTGTCTTAATATTTCTTCTATTATCATTGCATTTTCTTTAATGTATGGGTCTCCATCTTCTAGATGTAAAAATAAAGTTACAAAAGGAGATTGTCCATTTGTTGTCATTAATGTATTTATTTGATATTGAATAGTTTGCACTCCTGCCTTTAATTCACTTTTTAATCTGTCTTGTACAATGCTTTCTATAATATCATTGCTTAATTTTCCTTTATATTTTTCTTCTAATTCTTCTCTAAATTTATTGTAACTTTTTCTTAAATATTTTCCAAGATGTTTCATATCTACTGATTGTCCACCATATTGGTTACTTGCTACTGCTGCTATTATTTGTGTTGTTACAGTACAAGCTACTTGGAAACTTTTTGGACTTTCTATCATTTTCCCATTCATTACTGTTCCATTATCTAGCATATCTGCTATATTAATTAAACAACAATTAAATATTGGTTGAACAAAATAATCTGCATCATGAAAATGTAAAATTCCGTCTTCATTTGCTTTAGCTATTTTTTCTGGTAGTAATAATCTTCTTGTTAAATCTCTTGAAACTTCTCCTGCTATATAATCTCTTTGTGTTGAAGCAAGCATTGTATTTTTGTTTGAATTTTCTTCTGCTAATTCTTTATTTTCATTTCTTATTATTCCTAATATTGTTTCATCTGTAGTATTTTGTTTTCTTACTAATGCTCTAGTATATCTATATACAATATATCTTTTTGATAATTCGTATTTTTCTATTTCCATTAATTTTTGCTCTATTATGTCTTGAATATCTTCAACAAGAATTCTTTTTTTGTCTAATTCTTCAATATAAGTTATAATCTCTTTAATTTCTGCTTTTGTTGCTCTTTCTTTTGGTTTAACTTCTTCATTTGCTTTTGTAATAGCTGTTTCAATTTTTGCTCTGTCATAATCTACTGCTCTTCCGTCTCTTTTTATGACTTTCATTTTACATTTCCCCCTTATGTTTTTTCATATGTTAATTATATATTAGCTCTCTTATTTTTCTGTTGCAATTGCAACAAAAAGCTTTTGCTTTTTTTCTATTTTGCAAAGCCATTTAATTTGAGTTAAATAGCTTATTATTTCATTTGTATTACAAAAATATTACAAAAATATTACCTTTGTATTTTTTATAAATAATAGTTTTTCCCCCTATTAAGTAGCAAGTTTCAAACTATATAAACATAAAATATTACTTTGAATTTATTGTAAAATGTTGCAATTGCAACATTTTTATTGTATAATCTCAAAAGTAGGAGAATATATTATGGATTTTAGTTTTAAAACAAAGGAATTTGTCGAAGAATTCGAAAAAAAATGCTCAAAATTACAGAAAAAGAGCTTTAATAAAAATGAAATAATAACTACATATATAAATAAACGAAACCAAATTTGCATTCTTATTGATGGAGAAGCTGATTTAGTTCGTTATGATTATAATGGAAATAAAACTATAGTAGAACATTTTACTAAAAATGATATTTTCGGAGAAGTATTTTATGTAATAAGTACTAACAATGAACTTTTTGTAAAAGCAAGAAAAAAATGTGAAGTATTATTTTTTAGCTATAAGAATTTAAAACAAAAATGCAAATCTAATTGTAAATTTCATCAGATATTAAATGAAAATATTTCAGAATTAATTTTAAACAAAGTTATTCTTTTAAACACCAGAATAGAACTTTTAGCTAAGCGTTCTATTCGTGAAAAATTACTAGGATATTTTAATGTTTTATCTACTCGTAATTTTAGTACTACATTTCTATTACCTTATTCTTTAACAGATTTAGCCGATTACTTAAGTGTAGATAGAAGTGCTATGATGAGAGAAATAAAGTCATTGAAAGAAGATGGTTTTATTAAAAAAACTGGAAACAAAA
>USQA01000077.1 GCA_900556695.1 uncultured Clostridium sp. | reverse complement strand
TTTTATTATAGAAAAATAAGAATTATTATATTATAATATTTACAATAAAAAGTTTACTAAAAAAGGAGTAATGTTAATCTATGGATGAATATAAAAAATATTTAAATATCATTGAACAAACTATGAATGATACAAAATATATTAAAGATTCATATCAGCCTACTTTTGGTATTATAAAAATACTAAAATATTGGTTTATACTATATTTTTTAAGTATTCTATCTTTTTTTTGTATTGATAAAATAAATATGTATTATGAACTATACAATTATTCCTCATTTTACACCATATATAATGTGTATAGGATAATAATTTGTATTGCTATTCCTACTCTATTATTATTTTGTGTGTTAAAATCTGAAATTTCAGTAAAAGAAAGAAGGTATTTGAAAATATGGCTAATCTTTCCTATATTTTTTTGTTTGGATAATTGCCTTTCAAGTTTTTCCTCTCTTTTGAATGCTGAAACAATGATTTCTTTTTATCAATCATTTCCAATATCTGGAATTATTAATATAGTATTTTTATTGTATTTATATTCTTATTTCAAATATAAAGGTATTTCAGTATTGATTATAATGTATATAATATATTGTGGCTTTTCGTTTTATTATTTATCAATTTATTTGAATTTAATAGATGCTAGTTTGATTCAAACAAACCTTTTTATGATATTAAATAATATTCAATCATATAGAATCATTGAAATTCTCTCTTTATTAATATCAATTATTGTTATAAAAAAGAAAGAGTAATATTAATAATGAAAAATAAAATCATAAATTATTCTAAAGTATTTGAATCAATAATTAGAGTGCAAATGATATCTAGTTTATATATTTCAAGCCTTACCTATAATGAATTAAAAGAAGTATGCAACTGTAGTGATGGTAATATGGCAACGCATACAAAAAAATTATTGAGTGAAGGCTTTATATTAACAAATAAGGAATTTGTCAATAACAAACCTCAAACCACTTACAGTTTAACTGAAAAAGGGAGAGAAGAATTTGTAAATTATATAAAATTATTAAATAATGTAGTCAACCAGGAGGATAAGATATGAAAAAAATTATTACTATAGCTTTTCTATTTATTTCCATTTTATTTAATCTCAATTATGTAAGTGCATACTCAAGAGAATACAAATGTGAACTTAATCTCTATACTCAAGAAATTGAAAAAATCAATCAAAAATATAATACAAACTACTATATTTTAGATGAAAATGATTTTCTCAATAGTGAACTAAAAGAAAAATTTAGCTCAAATTATAAACAGTATATTAAGTTTATTACTACACAAGATATTGGATCATTTAAAAAATCATTGATTGATGAATTAGTATATACATCAGAGAATGTTATTAATACAAAAATATGGATTAATTCACGTTCTACTATTGGATCAAAAACAATGTTGTTCTTTAATGGAAATAATAAAATGACATTAAAATATAAATATAGTGGTTCTAAATTCGATACAAGTTATAAACCAATCGTTACTGTATCACGAGTAAGTAGTATAATGTTTTTTGAAATGAGTAGTTATTCTGGGCAATTTTTGAATTCTAACAAGACATATAGGGTTATTGCAAAAGGACGAGTAATTACAACAACAGGTATTGCTAATAATAAATCATATACAGTAAACTTTAATCTTTAATTTTTTAATAAATTTCTCTATACAGATAGAGAAATTATATTTTTAAAAGTACTTTTTAATAAAAAGTACTTTTAAAAAACAAGAAAATTTGATATAGTTTATATATAGAGATAAATGATGTATGGAGAGGAGCTGAAATACAATTTAATACTATCTTCTAATAGTTAGGGAAAGGTATTATATCAATATTTCATATTGATATATAGGGATCACAAATGAAAAAATTAGGAAAATATTTAAGTATTGTTTGTACTATTTGTTTAATGATAAGTCCTATCTCATCAGTAAATGCAAAAACCAATGAAGAGTTACTAGAGTATGAAATATCAGAATTAGAATATTTCAAGGAATTAAAATCTCAAACAAATGAGGAATTAATTTCAAAAGGAATGACTCCTGATCAAATAAAATATATTAAAAATTTTGATTTAATTAGCGAACTACAAGAAAGAGCAAAACTTAGTAATGAACAATTAAAAGATATGGGTTATAGTGATAACGATATTAAACAATTAAGAGTTAGTTTAAGCAAAAAAAATATAAACGAAGATGAAATAATTAAAGAAATCCGTGGAGCGACCCTTAATCTAGTATTAGGAAGTGCAATAGCATCTAAATCTAAATACACATTTAATTATTCATTTAGATGGTCATCATGTCCAATTTTTATCCAAGATGATCTTTTAGCAGCAACTTGGTCAGCAACTGGTTCTAATGGAAGTCCTGTAAATGTCGCAATCAATAAATCATCATCATTTCTTACTGTAAAATATAAATCCACAGGTGGAGCACCAAATATGAAAGACACTACTTATAAATGGAATCCTATTCACGAATATAGAGCTGCAAAAATCCAATTCGATATGGGGTATAATATGGGAAGTGGTATGTCATATTGGACATATTATGGATCTGGAAAGCTAGTATTAGATGCAGTTGTATCCAATACAATTTATGAAGTTTACCTTAAATTTGGATATGGTCATAGTGTAGTAACTGGAACTCCATCTGTTTCTTTTTCTGGATCAGGACCAAGTATTGGTATGAGTTTTGGATGGACAACCCAAAATGAGGAAACATACTCTGTACGATACAGATATGACGGACACAAGGTGAGCTAAATTATGGAACAAATAAAAATATTGCTTTTAGGGATTGGAATTTTACTCTTCTCTATTTGCAACTATATAGTTGGTTATACAACCGATGCAAATATGTATATGTTTTTAGGACTTTTTATGGAAATTGTTGGTATAATTATTCTGTTAATAGGTTTTTTTAAAAAAAATTCTAGTGAACCTACTAAAACGAAATAAAAATGAATTAAATAAGAATAATTCACCAGTCTTTGTTCTATACTAAAACTGGATAGGAAAATAATTGGTTCTTACTCGTTTTTGGGTAAAAGGAATATCTGAACAGTACAAGCAATTGTACTGTTTTTATCTTTTTAATAAATCTGATAAATTAAAATCAATATTATTCATTAAAAATGGGACATAACATTTCCTATGAATATTTCAGTCTATTGCATGCACTATGTTAATCAAATGATGATAGTGTGTTAATTAAAGTGACAAAATTATATTTCATTGAAAAAGAATGTTTAAATTTGTTTTCAAGTATATAAAAGTGAGGATTCAAATTTCATTAGTTAATACAATGATTTTGAATTCTCTTTTTTTGTAATTAGTTTAAATCATGGGCGAATATGCACTATGATTATCTTTAAATATTCTAATTACTCATTTTCTCTTACTCTCATCGATTTAGAGCCTTTTATATGAATCAGATAGGAGTTTGCAATTATTCTATCGAGAATGACATCGGCTACTGCACCACCACCTAAATTCTAATGCCATCCCTGTGGCAGAAACTGTGATGCAAATATTGTTGAATGAGTATTATATCTCAATTCAAGTAATTCCAGTATATCTGACTGCTGAGCAGTCGTTGTTGGTGTCAATAAAAATTCATCAATGATAAGCAGTTCAATTCTTGACAATGCTCTTAGCTTCTTTTTATAGTTATCTTTATTTCTTGCCTGATCTAAATCATACAGCAGATCAGGAAGTCTTATATATCTAACATTGATTGCTTTCTTGTATGCTTCATTGCCCAGGGCAGAGACGTAAAATGTTTTTCCGGCACCTGTTGCTCCAATCACAATAATATTAAGATGATCATGAATATAATCACACGATGCTAGTTTCGCTGTCATAACTTTATCTATTTCTCTATCAGGATAGAATCTAATATCGCTGACTGTGGCATTTGACATCTTAACATTTGATCTCCTTTGAATATATTTCTTGACAGTTAGCTGCGACACTTCAAATTCAACCATTATTGTCTTGTATCTCTTTTTATTCAGGTCGGTTCATCTTCTCTGTATATCTCTAATTAATCTTTGTTTTTTTATGGCTTTCTGCATGTCTTTGATGGGACTTATCATTCTTGTCAGTACAGCTTTTATCAAAGTCTATGATATTTCCGCTTTCATCAACTGGTTCACTGTTATCATAATTCAATTTATTCAGTTCATCAGAACTAGGAGCAATTTTCAGTACTGCTTCTTTTTTTGGCATCTCATCCATGATTTTTCCATCTTTTATGAATATCATTTCTGGTATTTCTTCCTTGAATATTTCTTTCATTCTATCAATAAGGTTCTGAAGAAGATGAAAACGGTTAGCTATCTGTATACATTCTGGCAGAATCTCATTAATTGCAGAAGCGTAGGCACTGGCTCTGTCACGAGTCGCTATTTTTATCTTCTTATGACTTTCTAGCCATTTTGTTACCGTTTCCTTGTCTCTTCCATCAAGAAGTGCAATCAGATGATGTTCCTCCATATCATAGACTGCAGTTGCATATGTTTGTCCCTTTCTTATAGCCACATCATCAATACCTACCTGCTCAACATCATAATGATCTTCAATGACAATCTTATCCAGTACTCTTTTGATGGAATCATTACTGATTGTTACCCCTAGCAGTCCTAATACTTTGCTTGCACCTTCATTGCTCACAAACATGGAAACAGCCAATATCAGGCAGTTAAGTTCATCGGTTCTTCTTTGATAGGAAGTCACGAATGGGAGATTCTGCATAATGACCTTCCTATCACATTCAATATTCGTACAGTTGTACTTATAGGTAATGACATCCAAACAAGTTTTTTTGCCTCGAATAGGGTAAGTCTGTATGACTCTGTGATAAGTATTATGAAGTGTATATGTAGGAGCACCACAAACAGGACATACATCATCATGAGAAGTCGCCTTGACATAGATAATTATTTTATCGGTATCTTCTTTCCAGTCATAGACAATAAAGTCATCACCAAACAACTTTTCATTTAAATCAATTTCATTATATTTCATGAATAACACCATCCTATATATCTATTATATCAAAATACCCAAATATAAGAAATAGATATCCAGAAAAAAACAGTACAGTTTTTTGTACTGTTCAGATATTCCTTTTACCCAAAAGTGAGTAAAAACCAATTTAATTACTTGCCTCCCACTCTTGACACAGAAACATCAGTCTTTACATTTTCTTTTAATCTTCCATAGACAACATAACGATTGTCAGTGCCATTATAGCATGTACTTAGCATTGCTAAAGGAGCTTCTTTATCACTCACTTCTTTATACACTTTAGCAACATCCTGAATACTTTCTATATATTTTTTATAATTGATTCCTTTAGCATATAAATCACTATTTGCATCAATAATTGTAGAAGCAAATGCATCATAAATATTAACAGTTCCATCAGGTAAGTATATATAGATCAATGAATGTTCCTGAAAATAATCATTCTCTACAAAATATCTTAAATCATGAAAACGAGAACCATTTTTCATATTATGGCCATAAATAATTGTATTATCATCTTTAAAATCTTTTTCATTGATTTTATCTATAAAAATAGCCCCAGCTTTATTGCTTTTCTTATATATATCAGTATAAAGATAACTGTCATTATCTTTTCCTTTTAAAATAGGTTCATCTATCTTTGTATCAGGAATATATAACCAGCTAATAACATCACTATTGTTTTTTTGTAATTCTTTAAAATGAATAACTCTATGAAGGGGATCTTTATCATCTTGAGGTTCTTCTACATAAGTATCAACAATATCATTTGTTTCTTTTTCTATCATATAATAATCATAGAAAATCTTACCTAATTGAAAAGCAGAAAAAACAAAGACACAAACACTAATAACAAGAATAACTTTTCGTATTTTTTCTTTCATTAAACATTAAACTTGAAGAACATAATGTCTCCATCTT
>USQA01000076.1 GCA_900556695.1 uncultured Clostridium sp. | reverse complement strand
ATCAAGAAGGAATAAAGTTCAAACATCTCAAGATGAGATATTTGGAGATATTGTAGTAGAAAGAAAAGCAAACAAAGCGTAATGTTTTGAATATAAAGATGTTTAAAAAAGAAAAAAATGGAAAAGCTAATATTATATCCTCTAAAGGAGGGCGATAATATTGGTTTTTATTTTTGTTTTAATATTAATTATAGTATTGTTAGTTTTTTCAAGAATAAGAATTGAAGTAATAAATTTTAAATTTTCATCTCAAACTAAAAGGCACATAAACAAAGATTATAAAGTAATTATAAAATTATGCATATTAAAGAAAATACCAATATTAAAAGTAAATATTACAAAAACAAAACTAGAAAAGATGAAAATTAAAGAAAAAATAAAAAATATTGATTTTAAAATTATTCAAAATAAAAATAAGTTTGATAAAAATGCTATAAAAGCAATCAAAAAATCTAACATTAATATAAATAAAATAAATTTGAATTTAGAAATAGGAACAGAAAATGCAACATTAACATCTGTTATAGTTCCGGCGATTAGTACAATTTTAGCTATTTTGTTAAGTAGAAAAATAGAAAATCCTAAAAATCAACTATTTATTATACAACCAGTATATATTAATCAAAATTTAATTAATATAGTATTTTCAGGTATATTTGAAATGAAAATGATACATATTATAAATATAATATATATCTTAAATAGAAAAAAAGGAGTGAATAAACATGAGCGAACATCCAATAGAAGGTCTTATGATTACAGCTATGAATAGTATTCAAGACATGATAGATGTAAATACAATTATAGGTGAACCAATAGAGACTTCAAATAATATAGTAATTATACCTATTTCAAAAGTATCTTTTGGATTTGCTGCAGGAGGTAGTGAATTTAAGGGAGAAACAATTGATGAATATACTAAAAGAGATAAAGAAGAAGCGATTCAATACAGATTACCATTTGGTGGAGGATCAGGAGCAGGCGTAACAATTAATCCAATTGCATTTTTAGTTATACAATCAAACAATGTTAAATTAATGCCAGTAAATCATACTTCATCATTAGATAAATTATTAGATTATATGCCTGATTTAATAGAAAAAACTAATAATATGATGAATAGATGTATGCAAAATAAAAAAGAAGAAACACAAAAAATATTAAAAGAAATGCAAAAAAAACAAAATAAAGATATAAAAAAAGAAAAAGAAGCAGAAGAAAAAAAGATAAAAAATAAAATAGATGAGATAACTAAAGAAACTAAAGCAGATGATGAAACATATGAATTTGAATATGATGATATAATAGAAGATGAATAAAATTTAATTAAATAACAATACCAAAAAAAGACATAAAACTTAAATATCATAAAAGTTTTATGTCTTTTTTATAGTTTTTTAATTTCCGACTTTTATTAATTGTAAATCATTTTGTGCTAAATTATTAGCTCCTGCCGCTCCATTTCCATATTGATATATATAAATATTTATAGTATCTCCTGAGTTTAATTCTGTTATAGAAGAGGCATTTAAAAATCCATTGTTATTATAAATAAGAAGAGGATTAGAATAAGTGTTTCCGACTGATAGGCTCATTGTTTTTATAAATCCATACAATAAGTACAGAATTTGCAGTCCAATTTAGTTTAGATATATAATTTATAACATATTTGCCACTTTCTGTTACAGTAAATTGATTAACTTTTGTGCTATTATCTGATGCAGGCATTGTATTTGTAACAACATTTCCATGAAAGATAGTAGGTGAATACATTTTTTCGTTAATTCTATCATCTATTAGTTGGTTTAGTGAATCTTTATCAACAGTAATGGAACCATCTCTATTTGTAACATATTTATCCATAATCTCATTTGTTTTTGCTAATTTATCTTTTTCATCTGCTTCCGCTTCTTCTGTTTTGTTTTTTGCTGAAATTGCTTTTGCAATTAACCCATTTTCTCCTGTTAGCATAGCAATACTCACACCTGCTAGTATTAGAAGAACTATAATTGTAATTACTAATGCAATTAATGTTATACCTTTATTTTTTTTCATTTGTTTAAATTCTCCTTTAAATATATTTAATAATATATTTATTTTATCATTTGATAATATTTTTGTAAATGAGTTTTATATTACATTTTAATTACACATATATAATTTAAAATTATCAGATAGGTCCGTCCCCAATGGCAAAAAGTTGCCAAAAAGGTCCGTCCCCGGTGGCAACTTTTAACTTCTTAATAAATCTATCCAAGAATAACAAATACGTTTAGACATTGTAAATAAATTTATTTTATCGACATTATCTTTAGCGACTATATTAATTGTAGATAAAGTTTCTCCGATTTAAGGAAAAGCTTACTTCTCCTAATTTTTGTCCTGCAGTAATTGGTGCTGAGATGTTATTTTCAAGTGTTAAATTTTGTTCAATATTTTTATCATTTCCTTTTTCTAATAATGTGCCTGCATTTTGTTCATAAATGGCGTCTACATTTGATTTTACTCCTTTATTAACTAACACGTTTTTTACAACATCACCTTTTTTACAAAATTGTTTGAAAGAAAAGGTGTTAAAACCGTAATCAAGTAATTTTTGTGCTTCTGCAAATCTAACTTTTGTAGAAGGTGCTTTCATAATAACTGCAATTAAAGATAAATCATCACGTGTTGCGCTTGCAGATAAATTGTATAATGCTAAGCCAGTAGAACCAGTTTTTAGACCAGTAGCACCTTTGTAGTTTTTAATAAGTTTATTTGTGTTTGATAATTGTGATTTACCATCACGAAGAGAATCTGTCCAAATTGTTGTATATTTAGTAATAGAAGGATGGTTATTTAATAATTCTTTAGACATAAGTGATATATCATATGCAGATGTTACGTGTCCATCTTCATCTAATCCGTGACAATTTTTAAAGCAAGTATCATTCATGCCTAGTTCTTTTGCTTTGTCATTCATCATTTGAACAAAAGCTTCTTCAGAGCCTGCTATATATTCAGCCATTGCTACAACACAGTCGTTGGCAGAAGCAACACATATTGCCTTTAACATTTCATCAACAGAAAGAGTTTCTCTTGGATCTAACCAAATTTGAGAACCACCCATAGATGATGCATTTTCACTACAAGGCACAGAATCTGTTAAAGAAATTTTTCCACTGTCTAAAGCTTCCATTATTAATAATATACTCATAACTTTTGTAACAGAAGCAGGTCTTAATTGTTCATGTATATTATGAGAATATAGTATTTGACCAGTTGATTGTTCAATTAAAATTGCTGATTGTGATTCTAAGTTTAAAGAATTACTTTCAGTTTCTTCACTACTTGTAGGAGTGCTAACAAGATTAGCATTGGAAAAATTTTGGGTATTTTGAGAAGTAGCTGTATTATCACTGTTAACACAATTAGATGTGTTATTAGAAGTTTCAATTGTATTAGAAGTGCTAGCCCAAACGTAAATAGAATCTTCAGTGGTAGCAAAACAAGGAGCAAAACAAGCTAAAGTCATAACAAAAATAGTAATCGAAGCAATACATTTTATATTTTTTTTCATAGAGATACCTCCAGTAATATAGATATATTTTATTAAACTATATGAAAATTATTTATAAAAAAGAACTTTAAAATAATTGCTTCTAAATAAATTCTTTATATAATATCCTAAAAAAATACATAGCAAATAAAATATTAAAAATATCAATATTTTAGAAATTATATAAAATAAAAAATTATTAAATGTGAAATTTAATAATGAAGTTATAAGATAACTACAAATACAGGCTATAATTGGTAGAACAATATATTTTTTAAAAGAAATTTTAAATGGTATTCTATTTTTTAATTGAAACATACTAATAGTAAAATTTAGAATTTCACTAACATAAATACTTAAAATATAACCATTCATACCAATAATAGGTACAACAAAATAAAGGATTGTAATAGTTACTACTAAATCTAAAATATTGCAGCACATAACCTTAAATTGTTCATTAATACCTTTTAATAAATTATCTATAATATTATCGATATACATAAAAATTACAAGAGGAGATAATATTTTTATCCAATTACTACATTCAAAATTCTGGTATATCAAATAACTAATTTCAGAAGAAAAAAACAATAGAGTACCAGCAATAAAAATAGAAAAAATGAAAATGTTTTTAAATATAATTTCTGTAACGGTTTTCATACGATTATAATTTTTTCCTGCTAAAAGCCTAGAAAATTCAGGTATCAACAAATTACTAAAAGGGATAATAAAAACCGTAAAAAACATTAAAATAGGCATAACCATACCATTAATTACACCATAATTTGAGATTGCTAAAGAATATGAGAGACCAGATCTTTCTAAACTAATAGGTATTAAAAATTGTTTAAAAGATGAAAGTCCAGAACGTATGTATGAAGTTATTGCAACAGGAAATGCTATTTTAAGTATTTTTTTAGATTGATTTTTTACTATATTTCTATTTGCAAATATTTTATTTTTTTCTATATGGTAAAATATTATATTTAAAACAAAAGAAGCTACTTCAGATATTACATCTGCTAAAATTAGTATTGTACAAATATTGCTAATTTCACTAAAAAAGTACAATTTTAATAAAATTAAAGTAGAAGCTATTTTTACTATAAATTCTGCAATTTGAGAAATAGAGTTTTTAAAAGGTTTACCAACTGCGTTTAAAAAGCCACCTATTACGGAAGAAAAAGCAATTAATGGCAAACCTAGTGCCATAGAGTAAATAGGAGTAATAGTTATCTTATTTTTTAACCAAGTAGTACATATAGTTGGAGAAAATAAAACAAGAAGTAAGGCACAAAAAGCGCCTAAAATAACAGAATAAACTATACATAATTTTACTGTTTTAATAACTAAATTATAGTTTTTCTTTTCAAGTTCTTCAGAAACAATACATGTACATGCAAGACTTATTCCAGAAGTAGAAAAGGTAATAGCAAATAAATATACAGACATAACTAATTGAAATACACCAATTGTTTCTGATCCAACTTTTTTTGCTATATAGATATTAAAAATAAATCCAATGCTTCTCATAAAAAGCGTGGTTAAAGTTAAAATTATTCCATTTATTAAAAATAGTTTAGTCCTTTTCAGAGTTATCACCATTTAAAATATATGGAATAATAAATTAAAATATGAAATTATTTTAATGCAATAATACTAACAGAAATTTCTTTAGCAGAAGCACTTGTATTTATTTTTATATCATTTCCAGTATTATTAACAAATTTTAAATCATAACTACCATATGCAACAGCAGCGTCTTTTCCTTTTTGAATATAAGGAACATTATTACTATGAGCATGTCTTTCTGTAACTTTTATGCTAGGAACGTTTAAAATTGCATTGTACAAAGTAGTGCTTATTTGACAGTTTCCACCTCCAAGACCTTTTTTCTTTTGACCATTATTATCAAAAATATCAGCTTTTTGATATCCTTTACTAGTAGTTGAAGGCCCTACAGTATTACAAAAAGAAAAAGATGCACCGTTTTTTACTATTGTGCCATTTAAAGATCTACATGTTATAGAAATATTATTTTGTCTTGCAGAATCATTAGAATAAATTTTAGTTGAAAAACTTGAAATTTGTTCTTCTTTTGGTTGAGGAGGTGCTGAAGGTTGTGGAGTAGAAGGGGGAGTAGTATTTACTGAAGCCGGATTTTTATTTTCATTAGAATTAGTATCTTCGTTAGTATTTGATGTAGCAGAAGTTCTATTTGCTTCATATGAGTTGCTTTCTTGATTATTTTCATCAGAAGTAGAATTGTTTTTAAAGAAAAAGAAAACCGCACATCCAATTAAAATAACAATAACAACAATTAATATTATCCAATTTTTATTGTTTTTCATTATAATCACCTTTTGTAGTATAACCAAAAAAGTTCAAAATTATTGACTTTTAGAAAAAATAAAAGTATAATAAATATGTATTAATTAATGAAGGAGAAAAATATGCTTTCAAAAAATTGGA
>USQA01000075.1 GCA_900556695.1 uncultured Clostridium sp. | reverse complement strand
TCTACGTGGTTGGGAATAAACGTAAAACATTATATTACTGTATTTTTTTATATGATTTAAAAAATTGCCAAAGAGGTCCGTCCCCCGTGGCAATTTTTGGCCAAAAGGGTCCGTCCCCGATGGCAATTTTACTCTAAAACTATAAAATTCTGTTTTTTTCTATCTTTATAATATTTTGTTATTAATTCATCTAACTCTATACTTAATTTATAAGTTATTGCATAGTCTTCACCTTGTTCTATGCTTTTATTTAATTTATCTCTTAATTTACAAATTTCATCATTTAACATATAAATCTCTCCTTTTCTATTATTATTTTCTTTTGTATATTTATAAATTAACATACAGCATGCTTCAAGTCAAGTATTTTCAATGCTTTTTGCAAACTTTCGCGTGACAGTTTTCGATATTTTTTGACATGTGAAGACAACAAAAAACAGTATTATTTTTTTTGTTTTAATAATACTGTTTTTTTAACATTTTTTATTTTTTCTATTTTATACATTTTTCCTTAATTTTTCACAATAGAAATCACCATTTTTTCTTCTTTAAATACATTGTTTAACATTTGATCTAAACATTCTACATTTATTCCCTCTATTTCATCTAAATAGTCAAAACTGTTAATTCCTTTGAAATAATCTGCTAAAAACATTCTTGATATATCTACTACGTCGTCGTATTCTTTTATATATCCTCCATATATCATTTTTTTGATTCTTTCAGCATCTTCCTTATTTACACCATTTTCCTTCATTTTTGATATTTCTTTTTTAAATTCTTCATATACCTTTTCTGGATTATTTGATTGACCTGTTATTAACACATGTGCATATGTTTTTCCAAATTCATAATCTAGACTTGGTTGTGTATATATAATTCCCTCATTATATAATTTTTTATATAATTCTGAACTTCTTCCTATTATTAAGTTTAGTAATATTTCAATTGCTATATGTTTTTTTACTATTTCATTTACATTGTCAGATGAGCAGTTAATTACTTTGTCTTTTATACCTATTGCATACACAGGTTGACTAACTTCTAACTTTTGCTCTATTTTTTCTTGCACAATATTTTCTGGTTCATCAGGATAAATTCTTTTTATTTCTCCATTAGATTTTTTATCTATTAATCTTTTTTTAATTTCTTCTAATATTTTTTCAGGTTCAAAATCTCCAGACACAACTAATACCATATTAGATGGATTATAAAATGTATTATAACATTTATATAATATCTCTTTATCTATCTTGCTTATTGTTTCTATTGTTCCTGTTATATCAATTTTTATCGGATTATTGTGATACATTGCATTCATTGCATTTAAGTATACTCTCCAATCAGGATAGTCATCATACATCATGATTTCTTGACCAATTATTCCTTTTTCTTTTTCAACATTTTCATCTGTAAAATATGGATGTTGAACATAATCCATAAATTCATCCAAAGCTTCATAAAAATTATCTGTACATTCATACAAATAAGCTGTATGATCATTTGTTGTATATGCATTTGCCTCTACACCTATAGATGTTAATGTATCTAAACTATTTGTTCCATTTTCTTGTTCAAATAATTTATGTTCCAAAAAATGTGCCACTCCATTTGGTACTGTAGTTGCTTCATTTTCTCCTGGAACTACAAACACGCTATCATTTGAGCCATAATTTGTTCCCCATATAATATATTTTTTTTGAATTCCTTTTTTAGGAATTATCATTACAGTTAAACCATTATCTAATTTTTCTTTATATAACTTTTCTTTAACTTTTAAATTTTCAATAACTTGCATTTTTTCCTCCTAATATCTATTCTGGATTTTTTATTAATCTTTCAAAAAATATATTGTATTTATTGTAATTTTATTTGCAATGTCTATGATGTTCTTTTTATTAACTTTTTCAATCTTTTCAATATATTCTTTAACTGATACTTTTTGATTAGATAATTCTTGTCCAAAATAGTAACTTACTTCTGTATCTTGCTCATCTTGAATTGTTTTTATAGTAGCTATTATTCCTTTTTTAGCATTTTGAATTTCTTCTTCTGTAAAATCTCCTTTTTTCATATCTTCTATTTGCTCTCTTATCAACTCTAATGCCTTTTCATAATTTGGTATATCAATTCCACAGTTTATAAATATATTATTTTTATTGCGTAAGTAACTTGAACTAGCTACATATGCTAAACGTGCCTTTTCTCTTACATTTTGGAACATTTTTGATGTTGCTGTTCCTCCTAATAAACTATTGTAAATTAAAGTATCATATTTTAAATCCTCTTTATCTATATCCACATCTAGCCCTAATACTAATTTTCCTTGTGTTACTTCCATAGATTCTGTAACTATATTTTCTTTATCTTTAATTTCTTTATTAGCAATCATAGGTTGTACATAGTTTGCTTCTCTACTTACTAATTTTTGGATATTTTCATTTTCACTAATCTTCTTTTCTATTTCATCATCTATATTTCCAGATACAAATATATCAATTTTACATTCATCAATTAATTTTTTATAATATTCATATAGATTTTTTCCATTTAAATCTTTTAAATCTTCTATATATCCAAATTTATATAATCCAAATGGTTGATTTTTATACATTTCTTCTATACATCTATCTAATGCATATCTAGCTTTATTATCTATTTTTCCCTCTATTATTTTTTGTATGTTATTCTTTTCTTGTTCAACATATTCTTCTTTAAAGCTTTCATTTTCAGTATATGGATCAAAAACAATCTCTAACATATTTTTTACCGCACTTTCTAACAAATCCTCATTTGTTCTTGGTAAAAAATTATCATTTAAAACCTCAATATAAAATTTTAAAACCTGATTATCACCTGTTTTATCTAATCCACAATCAAAACTCGCTCCATACATTTCTTCCATTTGCTTACTAATATCTTCTTGTGTTTGCATGTTTTTAGATCCTCTTCTTAAAACAGTTGATACTAGTGCATTTTTTGTTACATTTTCTCTGTTTAATTTTGTTGTTAAAAATACCGCAATTAAATTTGTTTTAAATTTATCTGTCTTTATGCAATGCATTTTTATTCCTTTTTTTATTTCAGTTTCTTTGCAATTCATATTTATCCTCCTTAAAGTATTTTTATTTATTATTTACAATAATATCATTTTTAATTAATATTTTCCATATTTTTTCATTTATATTTAAATTTTATATGCATTTATTTATTTTTGCATTATATTATATATATAACATTTTTATCTATTAATTTTTACATTATAATTCATAAAAATCAAAAAGTGAAAGTTAAATGAGTTTTCCCTTTAACTTTCACTTTTTCTACAATATTAAAATTTTCTTTTTCTTGCTGCCTCTGATTTTTTCTTTCTCCTTACACTAGGTTTTTCATAATGTTCTCTTTTACGTACTTCTTGTATAACTTGATCTCTAGCGCATTGTCTTTTAAATTTTCTTAAGGCATCTTCTATATTACCATTATTAACTCTTATCTCTGACATTTGATTTCCCTCCTTCCGGCCCATACTAACTGTATGTGGGATGACTTTTTTAACGTATTAATTATACATTAAAGCGTTGTACTTGTCAATAGGTAATCTTTTAACATATCTAATTATCGCCATATCCAGCTAAATAATGGATTTTCAAATATCAATTGTCTCATCCATCCATTAGTACATGGAACAAACCATAGAATAATTCCAATTATTATAAGACACACTATAGTTAAACCAAAAGCAACTAAATCCAATTTTGACTCTTCTTTTGATTTTTCTCTCTTTAGCTCTCCTTTATGTGGCACAACTTTTATCAATTCTTTTAAAAGCCCTACCATACTTCCAATTGTACCAACATTGTTTTTATTTTTAGAACCATTTTCTTTATTTTTCCATTTAAAATTCATGGCTGACTTACTAGAATTTTCATTTTTTTCCATATCATTTCTGCTAGTAGTTCTTTTATTTTCTGTTCTATTATTAGTTCCGTATTGAAATTCATAACGATTTTCATCTTTGGTCTTTTTTAATTCCAAATCATATTGTGATTTCAAAAAATCATCTGATAATACTTGATAAGCCTCATTAAGTTCTCTAACTTTTTGCTCAGCATATATGCTTTCTTCTCCTGTATATAAATCTGGATGATACTTTTTTACTAATATTTTATATGCTTTTTCTATAATCTCTTGTGAAGCATGCTCATTAACTTCTAATATTTCATAATAATTCTTCATTAACTACACCAATAAAAACCTTTCTCTTTTGATTATCTTGATTTTATACTAAAAAAGTAAAAAATTCAATATTTTTTTAAAATTGCCATTGGGGACGGACCTTTTTGGCAACTTTTTGACAAAAAGGTCCGTCCCTGATGGCAATTTTATTCTTCACCAAATATAGCTTCGAATTCTTCTGCCTCGATTTTTTCTTTTTCTAATAAAATTCCTGCTACTTGATGCAATTTTTCTATATTATCTGTTAATATTTGTTTTGCTCTGTTATACCCTGTGTCAACAATTTTCTTTGTTTCTTCGTCTATAACAGCTGCTGTTTCTTCTGAATATTCTTTACCTTGTGCAAAATCTCTTCCTAAGAATACTTCTTCTTGGCTTGATCCTAGCATTAATGCTCCGATTCTATCACTCATACCATATTTTGTAACCATACTTCTTGCAATTTTTGTTGCTCTTTCTATATCGTTACTTGCTCCTGTTGATATATCATTTAATATTAAACTTTCTGCAACTCTACCACCTAATAGTGATACTATGTTTTCTTCCATTTCTGTTTTTGACATAAATGATTTATCTTCTGTTGGTCTATACATTGTATATCCACCAGCCATTCCTCTTGGTACAATTGATATTTGATGAACAGGATCTTGTGTTTCTAAGTAATGACTTACTACAGCATGCCCTGCTTCATGATATGCTACTAATCTGTTTTCTTTTTCACTTCTTACTTTTGTTTTCTTTTCAGGTCCCATAGTAACTTTTACCATGGCATCTTCTATTTCTTTCATTCCAATTTCATTTAGATTTCTTCTTGCTGCTAAAAGTGCTGCTTCATTTAATACATTTTCTAAATCTGCTCCTGCAAATCCTGATGTATTTTTTGCAATTACTTTTAAGTCAACATCATCTGATAATCTTTTCTTTCTTGAATGAACTTCTAATATATGTTCTCTTGCTTTTACATCTGGCATTCCAACTACTATTTGTCTGTCAAATCTTCCTGCTCTTAATAAAGCTTTATCTAATACATCTGGTCTGTTTGTTGCTGCTAATACTATAACACCTTCGTTTTCTGCAAACCCATCCATTTCAACCAATAATTGATTTAATGTTTGTTCTCTTTCGTCATGTCCTCCTCCAAGGCCTGCACCTCTTTGACGACCAACTGCATCAATTTCATCTATAAACACAATGCATGGTGCATTTTTCTTAGCCTGATCAAATAAATCTCTAACTCTTGAAGCACCTACACCAACAAACATTTCAACAAAGTCAGAACCACTTATAATAAAGAATGGTACTCCTGCTTCTCCAGCAACTGCTTTTGCTAATAATGTTTTACCTGTACCTGGTTGACCTACTAATAAAACACCTTTTGGAATTCTAGCTCCCATATCTGTAAATTTCTTTGGATTTTTTAAGAATTCTACAATCTCTTCTAATTCTTCTTTTTCCTCATCAACACCTGCAACATCTTCAAATGTTATTTTGTTTTTCTCTGCTGGTGTCATCATTCTAGCTTTACTCTTTCCAAAAGACATTGTTTTATTTCCTGGATTTCCATTATTTGCTCCACCCATCATAAAGAACCAGAAAATAAAGAAAATAATTAATAAACCAAATGGTGTTAATAAACTTAATATAGTAATAAATATTGATTGAGATTTTTCTTCTAATGTGAAAGCTCCGTCTTTTAAGAAATCTTCACTATAAGAAATAAAACTCTCCATATCTGGTATATTAACTTCTTTTTTAGTTTTATCATCTTTTAATTGCACCATTGCAGATGTTCCGTCTGAATCAATTTCTATAGATTCAACTTTTCCATTATTAATGTTAGCAATTAAATCTGAATATTTTAATTTTGAATCATTATTTTCTACTATTGA
>USQA01000074.1 GCA_900556695.1 uncultured Clostridium sp. | reverse complement strand
AAAGGTTAACACTTTAATATATAATAAAAAAGTATATAAAACTTTTAATAAGCCTTATCCGTAAATGAAAATCCATTAAGCTATTGTAAAGATACAAAAAGCCTACTTGATAAAACCTCTAAAATATTAATAAAATAATATATATATATATTAAAAAATACAAGGAGAGGTACTTTTGAAACTAAGTCGCAAATTCAAGAAAACAATCAAAAAAAGAATATTAACAACATTTGCAAGTATTGCATTAGTTACATCAACGTTAGCGATAGTAAAGCTAACGGGTATTCCTGTGTCTGAAAAAATTGATAGTATTATTAATCAAACAAAAATAAGTGTATTAACAGATTTTAATGATGAAGCTTCTGATACAGAAAATGCAGATTCAAGTACTGCATTTATACGTGGAGTAAAAATAAATGACAAAGAATATCTATTTGAGGATAATAAAATAAATTATGATTTAATGTTAGAGTATAATATCGAAGATGTATTGACAATAGAGTATTTAAAAGCAAATGAGAATCAAACAGTTAAAGGAGATACAAAAGTTGTATTAACAAAAAATAGTAAAACGATTAGTTTTAATGTATTATCTGAGGATAAAACCAATAAAAATACATACACTTTAAATTTAACAAGAACACACAGTGCATATTTAAAAAATATAGAAATAAATTCTTTTGCATTAAGCCCAGAGTTTCAAGATAAAACAACAGAATACACAGTTGACATTTTAGATAATATAACATCACTAAAGGTTTATGCAATAGCATATGATAAAGAATCAACAATAACAATAAAAGGTAATGAAAATATAAACATAGGAAGTGTAATTACAATAACAGTTACAAATCCATATGTTACTGAACCAATGGTATATTCAATAACTTGCGAAAAAGCTTTAGAAGAAAACAATTATAGTTATTCAGGAGGATATCAAGAATTTACTGTTCCATATACAGGTACGTATAAATTTGAATGTTGGGGAGCACGAGGAGGAAAATCTAGAATTAATGGTTCATTAGGAGGAACACCAGGAAAGGGAGGATATGCTAAAGGTGAAATTCTTTTAAAAAAAGGTGAAAAGTATTATGTTTACATTGGGCAACAAGGAACAGATGCAGTTGTAAGTAAAGATTCAGCAGCAACTTGGAATGGTGGAGGACTTGGAACGTGGGATCATTCTGATAATGAAACATCAGGAGCTGGCGGAGGTGCAACAGATATACGTTTAGTAAGTGGAAATTGGAATAATTCTGAAAGTTTAGCATCTAGAATAATTGTTGCTGGTGGAGGCGGTGGAGCTTCATGGACATATAAAGGAGGAGCAGGAGGAGGAATTTCAGGATCTAATGGAGTAAAAGCAAAAAGTGGAACGCAAACTACTGGATATTCGTTTGGAATAGGACAAAATGCTTCCGGAACAGCTGATAATGATGGAGTAGGCGGTGGCCGGAGGTGGCTACTGGGGTGGATACATGAGCAATAGCTCAAAAGCTTCTAGTGGAGCTGGTGGCTCAGGTTATGTATCTGGACATGCAGGTTGTATTGCTATTAATTCTCAAAGTGATATTACTCCAAGAGTTCAAACATATACTAGTTTAGAAGATTCATATCATTACTCTGGAAAAGTATTTACTAATACTGAACTAACAGCAGGTGCTACAGATACCAGCAAAGCAACTATTACTCCTTTGAGTATGACTGCTGAAGAATATCCAATATTAGATATAAATGTTGATACTGGAAAAATGAGCAGAAACTTTAATCCTGCTGAAAATGACTATTATATTGAATTAGACAAAGAACAAGCATATCCAACTATTACAATAACACCATCAAGTGATAATGTAGAAGTAGAAGGTGGATTAATACAACAAGTAGAAACAATAGCAGGAGAAACTAAAAAACAAATAAAAGTAAAAACAGCAGAAGGAATAGAATTTGTATATAATTTATATTTTTATAGAAAACCGTCTTCAGATAGTTATTTGAAAAATATTAAGGTAGCAGGAAGAGATATAGAAAATTACAAAGAAGAAACTTTAAGATATGAAATTGAATTACCATATAATGTAGAAGAAAATACGATTATAGAAGCTATAAAGAAATTCCCAGGACAAACTATTGTCGGAGACGGAGAAGTAGAAACCAAAAATTCTACTACAATACACACAATACAAGTTACATCAGAAGATGGAACAAGTACAACAGAATATAATTTAATTTTAAATAAACAGCCAAATACAAAATTGAAATTTTTAGATATAAAAAATCAAGAATTTTCACAATTGTTTGAAAGTGATAAATACGATTATGAATATAAAGTAACTTCAGGAATAGTTTCTCTTGATATTATAGCAACACCTTATGATGATAATGCAAAAGTAGTTGTAAAAGGTGCAGGATATATAAAAGAAGGTAAAAATACTGTAACAGTAACTGTTTCTAGAGAAGGAGTAGAAGATACAGTATATACAATAACTGTAATAAAAGGAGAAAACTTAGGAGAGCAAATATATGATTTTCCATATGTAGGAAAAGAATATCAAACTTTTGTAGCACCAGCAGCAGGGTTTTATAAATTTGAAGCATGGGGAGCAAGAGGTGGAAAATCAAGAAATGATGGAAAATTAAAAGGAATTCCAGGAAATGGAGGGTATACATCAGGTACTGTAAGACTAAATGAGGGAGATACTATTTATGTATATGTAGGTGGAAAAGGAACAGATGCTGTTGTAAGACAAAATTCGTTAGGAGGCTGGAATGGTGGAGGCCTTGGAACATGGGATAATTCAGATGACGAAGCCAGCGGTGGTGGTGGAGGAGCCACAGACTTCAGGCTAACAAGTGGAGCATGGAATGATACCAATAGTTTATACTCTAGGATAATGGTAGCAGGAGCAGGAGGCGGAGCCTCTTGGACATTTAAAGGAGGAGCAGGAGGTGGATTAGAAGGTATATCATATTATCCAAAAAGTCCAGCAGGAACTCAAACTTCTGGATATGCATTAGGAATAGGAAAAGATGCATGGGGAAAAGCAGACAGTGATGGTGTTGGAGGCGGTGGCTCAGGATACTATGGAGGAATGACAAACAATATTAGCCGTGCTTCAGCAGGATCTGGAGGATCATCATATATATCAGGACATGAAGGATGTAAATCAACAGATGAAAATGGAAACTCAATAGATGATTGTATACATACTTCAGGATTTAAATTTAAAGATACTGTTATGATAGATGGAGAAGGATATGAATGGACCACTACAAGACAAGATTTAGTACAAATGAAAAATCCACAAGGAAATTATGTAACAGGTAATGATTCAGATGGATATGCAAGAATAACTTTACTTGAAGATCCATCGCAAAATAATTTATTAAAAGAAATACAAATAAATAAAGGAACAATAACTCCAGAAGTTAGTTATGATGATACAGAATATACTGTAAATTTAGATTCAGAAGATACAGAACTTACAATTTATGGTGTTGTTGATGATATAAAAGCAACAGTAGAAGGAAATGGAACTTATGATATTGCAGCAGGAGAAAATATTATAAATCTAAAAGTAACAGCAGAAAATGGTGAAGAAAGAGTATATACAATAAAAGCTATAAGAGATGCATCCAATAATTCTAAGCCAACTAATATTACAATAGACGGATTAATTGAATCTATTATAAATGTAAATCCTATTTATGGGGTCCTTAATCCAAAAGAATTTAACCCAGAAGTACATGAATATTCTATGACTGTTCCAAGTAGAATAAAGAAATTAACCTTTAATGTTGAAAAAGGACATAAATATCAAACTGTAACAGGGGATGGAACAATAGAATTAAAAGCTGGGGAAAATGAAATAAAAATAAATGTTACCTCAGAAGATGGTAGATCGGTAGATACTTATACATATCACATTACAAGAGATATGAGTGGAAACTGCTTGTTAGAAAGCTTAAGTATAGATAATGTAGAAACAGACATGGTATTTGACCAAGATGTTTTAGAATATTTTGTAGAAGTAGATAATGAAGTAACGTCATTAGATATTACTGCAATACCAGAAATGAAGGAAATTACTCCTGTAATAGAAGGAAATAAGAACTTAAAAGTTGGATTAAATGATATTTATATAATTGTAAATGCACCAAATGGTGAACAATTAGTTTATATTATACATGCATATAGAAAACAAAGTGGAAATGTATTTTTATCATCTTTAAAAGTAAAAAAAGATGATGAAGAACTAGCTCTAAATCCAACCTTTAATAAAGTATTAGATACATATACTGTTACAGTTCCAAATGAAGTTGAAAAAGTTACATTAGAAGCGAAGGCAGAAGCAACAACATCAAGTGTTTCAGGAATTGGTGAAAAAATATTAAAAACAGGGACAAATACATATAAAATACAAGTTGAAGCTGAAGATGGTTCTATTGGTACATACAATGTTAATATTAATAGAAGCCAATCAAGTAATAATTATTTAAAAGAATTAATATCAACAATTGGGAATTTTAATGTTGAATTTGATAAATTAATTACAGAATATGAAATAACAGTTCCATCAGATACAAAAACATTACCGCTTGTTGTACAAACAGAAGATAAATCTGCAACATATAAAATTTTGCAAAACAATAATTTCTTTACAGGCACAAATTATGTAATAATAAGAGTAACAGCAGAAAATGGAGACCAAAGAGATTATAAAATTAAAGTAATAAAAGAAGCTTCAAGTAATAATTATTTAACTAATATTATTACAAGCAGTGGAAAATTAAATCCTACATTTAATAAAGAAACATTAAAATATACTGTAGAAGTGGAAAATGAAGTAGATAATATAAAGGTCACAGCTAAAAAGGAAGATTCAGCAAGTACTGTAATAGGAGAAGGGGTATATGCACTAGAAAAGGGAGAAAATAATATAACATTAACAGTAGAAGCGGAAAATGGGGATATAAGGACTTATGAATTAAATGTTATAAGAAAACAAAACTCTAATACAAATTTATTAAGAATAGATAATGATAAAAATCAAATTGTTGATAAAGTAGATGCTAGTACCTATGAAATAAATGTAAGAAATGAAATAGATGAAATTACAATTACTGCTATTCCAGAAAAGACAACAACAAATGTAGTTGGAAATGGAAAATATAATCTAGAAATAGGAAAAAATATTATTACTATTGTTGCAACAGCAGAAGATGGTACAAACAAAGAATATAAAATAATAGTAAATAGAGCAAAATCTGATAATGCATATTTAAAAAAGGTATTTGCAAAAGAGGGAGAACTATACGAGAATTTTGAAAAAACAACTACTGAATATCATATGAAAGTACAAGATGATGTAGAAAGCCTAAATCTAGAAATAGAGACAGAAGATAAAGATGCAACATATAAAGTAATAGGAAATAGTGATTTTGTTTATGGGGAAAATAAAGTTACTATAGAGGTTACAGCATCAGATGGATTAACTAAAAAAGATTACACAATAATAGTTTATAGACAGCCAGATTTAAATCAATGTTGTGATTTAGTAGAACTAACAGTAGATAAAGGAACTTTATCTCCAAATTTTGAAGCAAATACATTAGTTTATGAAGTTAATTTACCATATGAAGAAGAAAAAATTAATGTTGTGGCAAAAGCCTTAGACAATACAGCAATAATTACAGGAACAGGAGAACATGAATTAAATGTTGGATTAAATGTTATAACTGTAAAAGTTACATCTACTTCAGGAGATGAAAAAGTTTATCAAATAAAAGTAAATAGAGCAAAATCAACAAATGCAAATTTATCAAATTTAGTTATACAAAATCATAGCATTTTACCAGTATTTAATAAAGAAACAACACTATATACTTTAGAAACAAAACTAAGTGAACTAGAAATAAATGCAACAACAGAACAAGAAGATGCAACATATGAAATAATTGGCAATAAAAACTTAGAAAGAGGAACAAATCAGATTACAATAAAAGTAACAGCACCAGATGGTGTAACTACAAAGAATTATTCACTGAAGGTTACAAAAACTGGATCAGATAATAATAACTTAGCATTTTTATCTGTTAATGGATATGACTTAAATCCAGAATTTAACAAAAGCAC
>USQA01000073.1 GCA_900556695.1 uncultured Clostridium sp. | reverse complement strand
TCTAATAAAATGTTACGAGCTTTTGTTTTAGCATTGTTAATTAAATCTAATTCTTGTTGTTTTAATAAAGAATTATCTCTTTCTAAAGATTTACGTAGTAGATTTATTTGATTTAATTGTTTTTGAATTTCTTCTTTTTCTTTTTCAATTAGTGACTTATCATCATAAATAGTTTTTAGTAATTCTTCTATATTTACAGCGTCTGATGACATTAAAGATTTTGCCTTATTTATAATATTATCTGATAATCCTAATTTTTTACTGATAGCAAAAGCATTGCTTTTGCCAGGAATACCAACAAGTAATTTATAAGTAGGGCTTAATGTATTTACATCAAATTCAACAGAAGCATTTTCAAAATCATTTGTAACTAAAGCATATTGTTTTAACTCTTGATAATGTGTAGTAGCAATAGTAATACATTTTTTATTTTTAAAGAATTCTAAAATACTAATTGCCAAATTTGCACCTTCAATAGGATCTGTTCCAGATCCAAGCTCATCAACTAATACTAAAGAATTTTGAGTAACTTTTTTAGTTATTTCTACTATATTTGTCATATGAGATGAAAAAGTACTTAAAGAGTCACTAATACTTTGATCATCACCAATATCTGTATATATTTCATCAAAAACATAAATACTTGAATGTTCATCTGCTGGAATATTTAAACCACTACAAGCCATACAAGAAAGTAGACCAATGGTTTTTAAAGTTACAGTTTTTCCACCAGTATTAGGTCCTGTAATTAATAACACAGAAAAAGTATTGCCAATATTGACACTAATTGGAACGACTTTATTTTTATCTATTAAAGGATGTCTTGCGTTTATTAAATTTATTTCTTTTTTATCATTAATTATAGGAGTAATAGCATTTAAAGAATTAGAAAATTTAGCTTTAGCAAAAATAAAGTCTAACTTTCCAATTAAATCACTATCCATTTTTAATTGCTCTATATAAGGATAAAAAAGAGATGATAAATCCTTTAATATCTTTTCTATTTCTATATTTTCATCTATTTTTAGTTGATTTAATTCATTATTCATTTCAAAAATAGAAATTGGTTCAATAAAAACTGTTGAACCAGCATTTGATATATCATGGACAAAACCTTTGATTTGTGAGCGATATTCTTCTTTTACAGGTATAACAAAACGATCATTTCTAATTGTAACAAGTGAATCTTGAATAAACTTAGAATAAGTAGAAGAATGAATCATTTGGCTTAATTTATTTCTGATATCCTGTTCTAAGTTTTTTTGCTTTTTTCTTATAGAAGAAAGAGATTTAGAAGCTTTATCGTCAATTGTATTTTCATCTATAATGCATAAATTTATTTTTTCTATTATATTTTTATTAGAGTAAAGATCAATAAATAGATTGCATAAAATAGGGTAATCATTATTTTCAATAAAGTCTTTGTTAAAATATTCTTTTAACTCATTGGCAAGTTTTAGTATAGTTGTTAGTTCTAATAAAGACTTTATAGATAATGTATTGTTACTTTCTAAATTTTTTAAATTAATTGAGATATCAGCTATTTCATAAAAAGAAGGACAAGAATTTCTTGAAATTAAATTTACTGCTTCTTGTGTTTCTTTTAAGCTGTATTTAACATCTTCTTTTATGTTTGTAGGAAATAAATTAGCACAATATTCTTTTCCTATATATGTGCAAGAAAATGTAGATAATATTTCTTTTATTTTATTAAATTCTAATTTTTCTAAGTAATTATTATTCATTTTTATAACTCCTAAAATTAATATATCATTGATTTATTATACATTCTAAGAGTTGATTAGTCAAATTACTTGCAAAAATATAAAACTTATGATATAAAGAAACAAAGTAAATAATAGGATAATTGTATATAAAAATACTTAAGCAAAGAAGAGAGGTGGAAAAATGATAAAAGCTTATGCAAAGTCAGATATAGGAAAAGTAAGAGAAATTAATCAAGATTCATATTATATATCAGATTCATTAGATGAAGTACAATTGTATATGTTAGCAGATGGTATGGGAGGATATAATGGTGGAGAAATAGCTAGTAAACTTGCAATACAATCTGCGAAAAGTTATATAGAAAATAATTTTAAAGATATAGAAAAGGACAAAGATAGTATTATTCAATTAGTAGCAAGTAGTATGGAATATGCAAACATGATAGTATATGAAAAGTCACAAGAAAATGCTGAATTGGAAGGAATGGGTACTACATTAGAAATATGTTTAATATATAATAATAGAGCATTTATTGGACATGTAGGAGATAGCAGAATATACAGAATAAGAAAAGAATTTATGAGAAAATTAACACAAGACCATAGTTATGTACAAAAATTAGTTAAAGATGGAAAAATAACAAAAGAAGAAGCTGTACATCATCCTCAAAAAAATATGCTTATGAAGGCGCTTCGGATGTAATGCTTTCGTTGAACCAGATGTTATGGTAAAAGGATTTCTAAAAGATGATATATTAATTATTTGTTCAGATGGGTTATCAAATTTAGTACCACAAGAAGAAATGTTTGAACATGCTAAAAATAATATAGAACAAGCACCAAAAGAATTGGTTGAAATAGCAAACAATAATGGAGGATATGATAATATAACTGCTATAGTTATAAAAAACATATAACAATCTACATATAAATGCATATTAAGGAGAGATAAATATGAATATAGAAGGTAAGTTATTAGGAAATAGGTATGAGATTATAAAAAAAATAGGTAATGGTGGAATGGCAACTGTTTATAAAGCAAAAGATAAAGTACTAAAAAGAAATGTTGCTGTTAAAATTTTAAGAGATGAATTTACTACAGATGAAGAGTTTATAAAAAGATTTGAAGGAGAAGCTCAATCTGCTGCAAGATTAACTCATGCCAATATTGTATCAATTTATGATGTAGGAGTAGAAGGAAATTTATACTACATTGTAATGGAACTTATACAAGGAAAAACATTAAAAGAAATTATTTTAGAAGAAGAAGGTCCTTTACCATGGAAATGGTCTCTAAATATAGCAATACAAATTGCTTCTGCATTAGAGGTAGCTCATAGAAATAATATTATACATAGAGATATAAAACCACATAATATAATAATCACAGAAGATGGGGTAGCAAAAGTAACTGATTTTGGTATAGCAAAAGCAGTATCAAATTCTACGATTACAGCATTTGGAACAACAATAGGATCTGTACATTATTTTTCTCCAGAACATGCTAGAGGCGGATTTACAGATGCAAAATCTGATATATATTCATTGGGAGTTGTAATGTATGAAATGTTAACAGGAAGAGTTCCATTTGATGCAGATACACCTGTATCAGTTGCATTAAAACATATGCAAGAAGAACCAGAAGAACCAATAGAACTTAATCCTAAAATTCCAACATCTGTTAATCAAATAATAATGAAAGCATTACAAAAAGAAAGTTCAATGCGTTATCAATCAGCAACAGAAATGCTAGTTGATTTAAGAAAAGCACTAAAAGATCCAGAAGGAGATTTTGTTGAAGAAGAATATGATCCAACAGCCAAAACACAAAAAATAGATACAAGTATGTATAGAGGAATGGACAAAAATTCTAATAAAAACAATAAAAAAGGTAAAAAAGAAGGAAAACTAAAAACTTTTATAAAAAATCATAAAGTTTTAAGTTCAATAATTGGTTTAATATTATTATTTGTAATAAGTTTAGGTGGAACAATGTTATTTTTAAATATAACTAATCCGCCAGAAGTAGAAATGCCAAGTGTAGTAGGACTATCACAAGATGAAGCTAAACAAGAAATTGAAAATGTTGGACTAAAATTTGAAGTAGAAAAAGAAGAATATGATAAAGATGTTCCAGAAGGATACATTATTTCTCAAAATCCTTCTTATGTAGAGAATTATAATAAAGTCAAAAAAGGAAGTACAGTAAAAGTTGTAGTAAGTAAAGGACAAGAAAAAACAACTGTACCAAAAGTTGTTGGAATGCAAAAAGATGAAGCTATAAAAGCTTTAGAAGATGCTAAATTAAAAGTAGAAGTAGTAGAAGAGACAAGTAAAAAAGTAGAAGAAGGATATGTTATTAGCCAAGAAACAGATCCAAATACAGATGCTTTTGCAGGAGATACTGTAAAAATTCATGTAAGCACAGGAACAGAAAAAGTAACAGTTCCAGATGTTGTAGGAAAGACACAAGCTGAAGCTAAAAAAGCGTTAGAAGCTCAAGGATTTGTTGTTTCTATAACAAATGCTGAAGATAGCTCAAAAGATAGTGGAATAGTATTAAAGCAAAGTTTAGATTCTGGTAAGTCAGTAGAAAAAGGAACTACAATTACAATAACAGTAAATAATTATGAAGCATCTAAATCACTAACTGTAAATATGAATATAAAAGCAATAACAGGAGGATATAGCGAAAATTCAGAAGGCACAAATGCTACAGAAACTTCAACAGCTAAAACAGTAAATATTTCAATAAAAGCAGGTGGTGCAACATTATATTCTGATTCTGGAGTTGATAAAAATACAACAAATAAATCAGCATCAATAACAGGAAAAGGTACAATGGACTTAACAATTACAATTACAGATTCAAATGGTGGAAGCTGGACTAGAACAAAAAATGTAAACTTTAATAATGAAACATCAATTAGTTTTTAATAAAAATAGGGAACGATGACTTCGTTCCCTAAAATAAATGGAGGAATAATGCAAGGATTAATTATAGAAAACATTTCTAATCTGTATAAAATAGAAGCAGAAGATAAACAAATATATGAAGCAACAGCTAGAGGAAAATTTAAAAAAAATGAAATCTCACCTGTTGTAGGAGATAATGTAGAAATAGAAGTGCTAGATAAACGAAATAAAAAAGCAGTAATAGAAAAAATAATGCCAAGAAAAGTTTATATAAAAAGACCTAAAGTTGCTAATATAACGCAAATTATTTTAGTTGTGTCAAGCAAAGATCCTAAACCAGATTTAATTATGTTAGATAAACAATTAGCTTTTGCAGAATTTCTAGGAGTAGAAGCTGTGATAGTTTTAAATAAAACAGATTTAGATAATAAAAAACAATTTGAAAAAATAAAAGAAATATATGAAAAGATAGGTTACAAAGTTATAAAAACAGAAGCAAAAAATAATGTTGGTATAGATACATTAAAAGAACAACTAAAAAATAATATAAATGCTTTTTCTGGAAATTCTGGAAGACCAAATGTTGGAAAGTCAACATTAATAAATGCTATTTTTAATGATAATATGACAGAAGAAGGAGAAATAAGTAAAAAAAATAAAAGAGGAAAGAATACTACTACATCAATAAAATTGTATAAAATTGATGAAAATACGTATATAGCAGATACGCCAGGATTTTCAACATTTGATATATCAGAAATAAAAAGTAAAGAATTAGATAAACATTATAAAGAGTTTTTAGAATATATAAAAAAATGTGAATTTATAGGTTGTACACATATCAAAGAAGAAAATTGTGGTATAAAAAATGCTATAGAAAAAGAACAAATAAGCAAAGAAAGATATGATAGATTTTGTAAAATATATAATGAATTGAAAGAAAAGGAGGAATATAAAAAATGGTAGAAGTTTCAACATCAATTCTTTCTGTGAAAAAAGGAGAAGAGTCTGCGACTTTTTTTGAATTAGAAGCAGCTAAAACAGATTATTTCCATATTGATGTTATGGACGGAAAATTTGTAGAGAAAAATACATATGAAAAAATGTTGGAGTCAGCATCATACATAAAGAGAATATCTAATTTACCATTAGATATTCATTTAATGGTAGAAGATGTAAAAGAAGCTATAAATGATTTTATAGCTGTTGAACCTAATATAATTACATTTCATTATGAAGCTTGCAAAGATAAACAAGAAGTTTATGATTTAATAAAATATATAAAAGAAAATAATTGCAAAGTTGGAATAGCAGTAAAACCAAATACAAAAGTAGAAGAAATTTTTGAATTTTTACCATATATTCATATGTGTTTAATAATGACAGTAGAACCTGGAAAGGGAGGACAAACATTAATAACAGATATGGTTGAAAAAATTGAAAAATTAAAGGAATATGTTGATAATAACAATATAGAAATAGATATAGAAGCAGATGGAGGAATTAATTTAAAAACAGCACCTATTATAAAAGAAGCAGGAGCAAATATTTTAGTATCTGGAACAGCAATTGTAATGGCTAAAGATTTTAAACCAATTATAGAAGAATTAAAAAAATAAAACTAAAAAG
>USQA01000072.1 GCA_900556695.1 uncultured Clostridium sp. | reverse complement strand
TACCAGTTATTTCTGCAGTAGGACATGAAACAGATTTTACAATATCAGATTTTGTAGCAGACTTAAGAGCACCAACACCATCTGCGGCAGCAGAATTGGCAGTACCAGATATATATGAGGTAACGAAAAAAATAAGATTGTATGAAGATGGATTAAGAAATTCACTTATAAAAAAAGTAGAATTTATGAAAATGAGATATGAAAAATGCATGTCTAGTTCTGTAATTAAAGAACCAACAAGAAAAATTAATGAAAATTATATTAAATTAGATGGATATATAAAACAATTAGAAAATATAATAAAAATAAAAAATGAAAAAGAGAGAACAAAATATGTAGAACTTGTTGCTAAATTAGATGCATTTAGTCCTTTAAAAACTTTAACTAGAGGATATTCTATTACAGAAAAGAATGGAAACATAATAAAAACTAGTAAAGAATTAAACAAAGGAGATATTGTTAGTATAAAATTTATAGACGGAAATAAAGAAGCAACAATAAATTAATTATAAAAATGAAAATAGAAAGGAGAGTATGTTGTATTTAAGTTATTAAATATATCATACAATATAAAAAATGAATAAAAGTTTTGAAGAACAAATGGAAAAATTAGAACAAATAGTTGAAGAACTAGAAAAAGGAAATTTAAATTTAGATGATTCAGTAGCTAAATTTGAAGAAGGAATGCAAATATCTAAAGAATGCAACAAAATGTTGGAAGAAGCTGAAAAGAAAATTACAATATTAGTTAATAAAGATGGAGAAGTTTCAGAAGAAGAGTTTGAGGCAAAATAATAATTTTATAAAAGGGGAGTAAACAAAATGAAAAATGATTTCGTTGCATTTGTGCAAAACAAATATATTTATATACCATTTATTTTATGGTTTGGAATACAATTATTCAAATTAATATGGGATTTAGCAACAACTAAAAAGTTTAATTTTAAAAGATTAATGGGAGCTGGAGGAATGCCAAGTTCTCATTCAGCAGTAGTAGCTGGATTAGCAACTTTAATCGGAAAATACGAAGGACTTAATTCAGCAGTGTTTGCAGTTTCATTAATTATGGCTTTTGTAGTTATGTATGATGCTTGTGGTGTAAGAAGAGCAGCTGGAAAACAAGCAGAATTATTAAATAAAATAGTGGAAACGCCAGGGCTAACAGGGTTACAAGTACAAGAAAGACTAATAGAAGTATTAGGTCATACTCCGGTACAAGTTTTTGTAGGAGCATTAATTGGAGTAATAGTTGGATGTATAGCTTAAGTTAAAAATTAATAATATAAATGTAAAAGAAGGTGTATTGAATGACAGATATAGAAATTGCAAGAAATACTAAATTAGAAAAAATAATAGATGTAGCAAAAAAAATAGAAATTGATGAAGAAAACATTGAACAATATGGAAAATATAAAGCTAAAATTTCTAGTGAAGTATATGAAAAATTAAAAACTAAAAAAGATGGAAAATTAATTTTAGTAACAGCAATTAGTCCTACTCCACTAGGTGAAGGAAAAACAACAATATCAATTGCAATAGCTGATGGATTAAGAAAAATAGGAAAAAAATCTATTTTAACATTAAGAGAACCATCATTAGGACCAGTATTTGGCATTAAAGGTGGAGCAACAGGTGGAGGAAAAGTACAAATAGCGCCAATGGAAGATATAAACTTACATTTTACAGGAGATATTCATGCAATTACATCTGCTAATAATTTACTTTCAAGTTTAATAGATAATCATATATATTTTGGAAATGAATTAGAATTTGAAAAAATTGTATGGAAAAGATGTGTGGATTTGAATGACAGACAATTAAGAAAAATACATACAGGTTTATCAGGGGAACAAAAAATTGTACCAAGATATGATCAAGTCGATATAACAGTTGCATCAGAAATAATGGCAATACTATGCTTAGCAGAAAATATAGAAGACTTAAAAGAAAGATTAGGAAATATTTTAATTGGATATAATAAAAAAGGACAACCTATATATGTTAAACAATTAAATGCACAAGGGGCAATGACAGTTCTTTTAAAAGATGCAATAAAACCAAATTTAGTACAAACATTAGAACATACACCAACAATAGTACATGGAGGGCCATTTGCTAATATAGCACATGGATGTAATAGTATTATTGCAACAAAATTAGCATTAAAGTTAGGAGATTATGCTGTTACAGAAGCGGGATTTGGAGCGGATTTAGGAGCTGAGAAGTTCTTAGATATAAAATGTAGAAAAGCTAAAATCAGACCAGATGTAGTTGTGTTAGTTGCAACAATAAAAGCTCTAAAATATCATGGCGGAATAGAAAAAGAAAAGATTCAAGAAGAAAATTTAGAAGGACTTGAAAAAGGAATTGATAATTTATATCATCACATTGACAATATAAAAAATAAATTTGGATTAAACGTAATTGTAGCAATAAATAAATATAAGCAAGATACAGAAAAAGAAATTGAATTTTTAAGAAAAAAATTAGAAGAAAAAAATGTAGACTTAAGTTTAGTAGAAGGATGGGCAAAAGGTGGAGAAGGAGCAGTAGATATTGCAAACAAGATTGTTCATCTATCAGAAGAAAAAACAAATTTAAATTACATATATGATTTAGAAGATTCAATAACAAATAAAATTGAAAAAATAGCTAACAAAATATATGGAGCAAAATCAGTTGAATACTCAGAAGAAGCATTATCTGAAATTAAAAAAATTGAAGAATTAGGATATGGAAAATTACCAATATGTATTGCAAAAACACAATATTCTTTTTCAGATGACCCTAAGAATTTAGAATGTAAAGGTGAATACAATATTCATGTAAGAAATATAGAATTAAAATCAGGAGCCGGATTTATTGTGGTTTTAGCAGGAAAAATTATGACCATGCCTGGACTTCCTAAAATTCCAGCGGCAGAAAACATTGATATAGATAAAAATGGCGAAATTATAGGTATATTTTAGGTTAGTAATGGTTGACAGCAAAATTGGGGGAAAATTATGAATGATAAGATTATTATAAAAGGTGCAAAAGAACATAATTTGAAAAATATAGATTTAGAAATACCAAGGGATAAATTAGTTGTTATTACAGGTCTTTCAGGTTCTGGTAAGTCTTCTTTGGCTTTTGATACTTTATATGCAGAAGGTCAAAGAAGATATGTAGAAAGTTTGTCTTCATATGCAAGACAATTTTTAGGGTTGATGGAAAAGCCAAATGTTGAAAGAATAGAAGGGCTTTCTCCTGCAATTTCTATAGATCAAAAAACAACATCTAAAAATCCACGTTCTACAGTTGGAACTGTAACAGAAATTTATGATTATATTCGTTTATTGTATGCTAGAATAGGAGTACCATATTGTCCAAATTGCCATACAAAAATAGAAAAACAAAGTATTGATCAAATAATAGATAATATAATGAGTTTGCCTGAAGGAACTAAGATACAGGTATTAGCTCCAGTTGTAAGAGGTCGTAAAGGTGAGTTTACAAAACAGTTAGAAGGATATCAAAAAGATGGTTTTGTAAGAGTTAGAATTGACGGAGAAATATATGAATTAGGTGAAGATGATATCGTAATAGATAGAAAAAAGAAACATGAAATAGAGTTAATAGTAGATAGGTTAGTTATAAAGAAAGATATTATTAGCAGATTGACAGAATCCGTTGAAATAGCATTAAAAAATGCAGAAAATATGGTGTTAATTGATGTGGTTGGAGATAAACCAAAATTATATAGTTGTAATTATGCTTGTCCACATTGTGGTTTTAGTTTTCCAGAATTAACACCTAGAATGTTTTCTTTTAATAATCCTTTTGGAGCTTGCGAAGTTTGTACAGGTATAGGATATTTAATGAAAATGGATGAAGATTTAATTGTTCCTGATAAAAATAAAACACTATATGATGGTATAAAAGCATTTGGATCAAGTACAATGAAACGTGGAGATACAATGGCTAAAATGTATTTTGAAAGTATAGCTAAACATTATGGTGTTGAAATAAAAAACAAAAAAATCAAAGATTTACCACGTTGGTTTATGGAGAAAATATTATATGGTACAGGTGATGAAGAAATTGATTTTGAATATACATCATATAATGGAACAAGAAAATTTACTTCACCATTTGAAGGGGTTTTACCTACATTAGATAGAAGACACAGAGAAACAAAATCACAAGGAATGAGAGCTTTTTATGAAATGTATATGGCAGAATCTCATTGTTATGCATGTAATGGAGCAAGATTAAAGCCAGAGATATTATCAATAAAAATCGGTGATAAAAATATTAATGAATTAACACAAATGTCAATTAGACAAATAAAAGAATATTTAAATACAAATCTTAAAGAATTACAAAAGTTATCAACATCTCAATTGATTAATAAACGTTATGAAAAATATAGAAAGATAGGACAAGTATTTTAAAGGAGAAAAAGATGAATGGAATTGAAATTGTTTCTACAGGTTATGCCAAAATTGAAAAGACTTTAGATAATCAACAACTTGAACAAATGGTAGAAACATCTAATGAGTGGATTGTTTCACGAACGGGTATTTTAAAAAGACATCTTTCAGATAAATCAAGTGCTTTTCTAGCTATTGAAGCTGCTAAAAAAGCAACTCAAAATCAAGATTTAAGTCAACTTGCTTTAATTATTGTAGCTACGATGACACCAGAAAATAATACGCCAAGTAATGCCTGTCTTGTACAAAAAGCTTTAGGTTTAAATCATCAATCAATGATGTGTTTTGATATTAATGTTGCTTGTAGTGGTTATGTTTATGCTTTAAAAGTTGCTCAAAGCTTGTTAGAAGAAAATCAATATGGACTTGTTACCGGAATGCGCTTGTGATCGGGGCAGAAAGCCTTTCCAATCTTACCAATTGGAAGGATCGGGGAACCTGTATTTTATTTGGAGATGGTGCAGCCGCTACGTTGATTAAAAAAAGTCAAAAGCTTTTTTATAGTTATTTAGATAGTGATGGAAATGAAGAAGTACTATTTTCTAAAAGAAATGATTATTTAAAAATGAAAGGTCAAGATGTTTTTAAATTTGCTATTAAAGCAATTCCTTTAAGTATTGATCATGTCTTAAACCAAGCAAAGATGACATTAAATGATATTGATTATGTAATTTGTCATCAAGCAAATGAAAGAATTATTAAACATGTTTATAAAAAATATCAATGTTCAAGTGAAAAGTTTTATATGAACTTACAAGAATATGGAAACACCTCAGCAGCGAGTATTCCGTTAGCTTTAGCGAAGATGAATGAACAAGGGTTACTTCAAAAAGGAATGAAAATCATTCTCGTTGGCTTTGGTGGAGGACTTACTTGGGGTGCAATTTTAATGGAATGGTAAGGAGAACAAAATGAAATTAAATGAGTTATTAAATATTAAATATCCTATTATTCAAGGAGGAATGGCCAATATTGCTACCGGTGCCTTTGCTGCGAGTGTTTCTAATGCAGGAGGTTTGGGTTTGATTGGAGCTGGAGGAATGAATGCTGAAATGTTAAAAGCAGAAATTCAAGCATGTAAAAAATTAACAAATCAACCTTTTGGTGTCAATATTATGTTACTCAATCCAGATGCCAAAGAAATGGCACAAATCGTTATTGATGAACATGTCCCAGTTGTGACAACTGGTGCTGGAAATCCAGGTGTATATATAAAAATGTGGAAAGAAGCAGGAATTAAAGTCATTCCGGTGGTTGCATCCGTTGCACTTGCAAGAAGAATGGAACGGTGCGGGGCAGATGCAGTTGTTGCGGAAGGATGTGAATCCGGAGGACACATCGGAGAAAATACGACTATGGTACTGGTTCCACAGATTGTAGACGCAGTGAAGATTCCGGTAATCGCAGCCGGAGGAATCGCAGATGGAAGAGGAATTGCGGCAGCATTTATGCTGGGAGCAAAAGCCGTACAGATGGGAACCCATTTTGTTGCGACCGAAGAATCTATCGTACATGAAAATTATAAAAATGCGATCATCAAAGCGAAGGACATTGATTCCAGAGTAACCGGAAGAAGCACAGGACATCCGGTAAGAGCACTTCGCAACCAAATGACGAAAAAATATCTGGACCTTGAGAAAAACGGTGCATCCTTTGAAGAACTTGAGCACCTTACACTTGGAGGCTTAAGAAAGGCCGTTGTAGACGGAGATGTGACAAGCGGAAGCGTAATGGCGGGACAGAGTGCAGCCATGGTAAAAGAGATCATGAGTTGTAAAGACCTGATCCAAAAGTGAGACGGATGCACTGATCGGAGGCAAAGGATTTTATGAATAAAACAGCATTCATTTTCCCGGGACAGGGCGCGCAGAAGTGCGGTATGGGAAAAGATTTTTATGAAAACAGTGAACTTGCAAAAGAGATTTTTGATACAGCAACAGCAGAGCTGGGACTTGATATGACAAAGCTTTGCTTTGAAGAAAATGAGCAGCTGGATCAGAC
>USQA01000071.1 GCA_900556695.1 uncultured Clostridium sp. | reverse complement strand
TCTCTTCTTCCTGTAATAATTTTATGCACATAAGTTTGATGACCTACATCCCATATTATTTTATCTTTAGGTAAGTCAAATACACTGTGCAATGCAATTGTAAGTTCTACAACCCCTAAATTTGATGCTAAATGTCCTCCATTTTCTGAAACGATGTCTATTATATATTTTCTTATTTCTTCTGCTAATTTCTTTTTTTCTTCTGTGTTCAATTTTTTTATATCTTCTGCTGAATTTATTTTTTCTAACATGTTATCACCTTATTTTTTATTTAGCTTTTTTATTATAACATGTTTTTTTGGCTTTTTCTACCCCTTCTTTTACACTATATATTCTATTGGATTATTTGGAAAATACTTTTTCATTTGTTCACGCAAGAATTTTTCTCCATCTTCTCTTAATTCTTTTTTATACCAATACTTTCCCCTTCCTCTTCCTGTCATGTTTTCTTTATTATATAAATTTATTGCATTTGGAAATGCTTCTTCATTTATTTTAGTATGAACATAACTATAAGTCATAAATATAATTTCAAAAAACACATCTTTTTTTACTTTTTCTGATAATTCTATATTTAATGTTTGTATCAACTCTAAATATAATTGTTTCCAATTTTCTACCATTATAACTGGAGCTATTAAAATTCCTACTTTATAACCAGCTTCTTTTAATTTATTAATTGCTTCTATCCTACCTTTTAATCTAGATGTTCCAAATTCCACCTTATTTATAATTTCTTCTGGATTAACACTTACTCTTATAATTACTTTTCCTTTATGATCTAATGGTAATATAGGATCTACCATATCAAATTTAGTAGGTAATGTTAATAATCCTTTATTAGTATTTTTAAAATTTTCAATTGTCCATACTAAATTTCCTGTAATTGAATTTTCTAAAATCAAATCACTATTACTTCCAATCTCAAATGTTAATTCTTTTTCTGACTTCTGGGTTGTCTTTATTATTTTGTCTAACATTTGCTCCCTATTTACAAATAATCTAAGATATGCACACTTATTATAATTACATACTAAGTAACAATACATACATGCTGATGTACATCCAGATGATGTATATGGAACTAAAAAATCTGATGTTTTATGATTTTCTACAAACTTATGAGTCTTTCTAACTCCTATAATTAAATTTTGTTTCATATAAGCAAATTCACTGTTTTGCTTTTTTCTCATTTCTTCTATATTATTATGATTTTCTATTTCTATTTTAGGAATATCTTTGTATTTTTCCATTAACTCTTGTCCAAGTTCATAATTAATTATATCTTTTTCATAATAAATTGCTTTTGGTTTAAACATGTAAAATCCCTCCATTTTATATTTTAACCAATTCATTTTTTATTATTTATAATAAATTTTTAAAATTTTTATATAACAGGAAAAACTCATATGTGTGAATTACATACATATGAGTTTTTAGAAATTATTAGAATTATTCGTTGAAATCATTATGAAAATAATGGTTTCCAATTTTTAAAACTTTGATTCCTTTTCTGATTTCTTTTTGATATCCACTTACCAGATTTGGTTCGTAAAAATATCTTGCACCTTCAGAAAATTCAGATTTTGTTGGATCTTCTCCATTTACTGCATCTTCTACAGCTTTTTTACATTTTGGATATGCATCCAACATTTTTTGCGTAACTTTTGAAATCTTTGCAAACTGATTTGGAGCTGTTACAATTTCTTCAATAGATTTTTGTTTTTTATTAAACTTATATCTATTTAAAACTACTGCTGCAACTGCCACTTGCCCTTCATAAGGTTCACCTCTTGACTCTTGATAAACAACTTTTTCTATCATTTTCTTCTCAGCTTTGCTTATTTTTAAGCTAGAAGTATGAGACTTTAAAGAAGATTTTTCTGTTTTTATAGTCTTTTTCTTCTTTTTTACCTTTCTCTCTTTTTTTGATGTTGTTTTCTCAGTTGTTTCAAAATTTTTAGGCTGCTTGTTAGCAACTGTATGTATGGCTATACTTAAAACTTTAACATTAGTTTCATATTTTTCATGTTCAACACTTTTGGTTTTAACACCAAAAGCTATAACAAGTATAATAACAAGAAATAAAATGAAAACAATGTGCTTTATTTCAACTTTTCTAAAAAAAGCTTTAGTCTTTTTTACAAACCGTCTTTTCAGTTTTCTAACAATACATCTACCTAGTCTTGGGCATCCTTCACAAGATTCCCGTCCTTCTTGAGGACAATTTCTAAATAACTTCATTTTTTTCCTCCTTTTTTCAAAACTCTACAGAGCTTTTTTATGTGCTTTACATAACTATATTGTACCATATTTATCATCTTTTTGCAAAAACATAAAAACACCCCATGGTCATTTTTACTGACCATGGGGCTCACCTCTTCTCCAAAATTATACTCAAAATTAAATTTTTCTCTTCATTGCATTTTTAGGTCCAAATACACATGGTGTTGTACATTTCCATCCTGGGAATGTACATCTTGCTCCTTTTGAATATGGTAATAATTCTTCATATATTTCTGGATTTTTTTCTTTTGTCGCTTCTAAATATTTTTTCATTATTCTATCTGTTTGTTCCATAATTTCAAGTTGAGCAGCTCCACATAAACGCTCTGTACATTTTAATATGAAATTTTCTAGAGTTCCTCTTTCATTAACTTTTACTAACATTCCTTGTGGATAAAAATCTTCTAAAGATGATATATCTTTTAGCCATTCTTCTTCTAATTTAGTTCCTTTTATAATTGGTGGTACATAGTATTTAGGTTCATCTAAAAAGCTCATTTCATATATTAATGTTCTATGTCTTTGTGCTTGTGCTAATTGAGCAAAACTTGCTAAATAAGTTGTACAATAATTTTCTCCAAATTCTTCTTTTCTATCTTTTCTTTGTGCAAATAATGATAATTTACGATTTTTCATATTTGAATTTAGTTCATCTACTTTTAAATCTTTTAATTCATCCACAAATTCTTGAAGTACTGGTTTTAATTTTTTTGAAAATTTATTATTCTCTTCATTTTTTATGTAATCTTCAAACCAATGAATTGTATAATTTAGTTGGCAGAAGTTTAGAGTATGTCCCATAACTGTTGCAGGAGTAAATATACTAATTAAATATCTCGCATTTTCTTGTGCTAACTTTTCAACTCTCTTTTCATCTATTATTGGATATTCTTCACTTATTTTTTCTTTATATATTTCAATCCATTTTTCATATAATTCTTTTTCTTCTTTTGATGGATTCATCTTAGTGTATCTTGCTGATTTTTCTGATGTGTTATAAACTTTTTCATTGTTTAAAATCATTGCAAGTATTTTTGGAATTCCTTCTAAACTCAAATTATATGTTGGATGTCCAAATACGCTATGATGTCCAGATTTTAAAGTTCTGTTTGCTCTTTTTAATGTTTTTTCCTTGTCTTCATTTAATAATTTTTGTAAATCATCTGGTAAATAACATATTCCTGCTTCTTTACCAGAAAAATCAATTGCTTCTTCTTTTGGCATTTTATATCCTACTTTTGTTGATGCTACTACTTCTACTTTCATATTTTAATTCTCCTATCTTTTATTATTTTATATTAATATATCATAATGCTTTTTTATTGTAAATTGTTTTTCTTACTATATATCCCATTTTGGTACATATTCTTCTTCGTGTTCTCCTAGTTCTTGTACATATCCATTTTTTATATTAATGTTTTCTATATAAGATTGTATTTCTTCCCATTCATCCTTTGTTAATTTTCTATTTAATTCTTTATTTTCTTTTGCTTTGTATGTTGGAAAGTACTGAGCCATAACACTTACATATATTTCTTCTGGTAGATTTTCTTTTATCCATTTTAGTACTTCTTTACTATTTTCTATATTATTAGGAAGTACTAAATGTCTTATTATAACACCTTTTTGTATCATTCCTTCTTCATTTATTTTAGGCGTTCCTACTTGTTTTACCATCTCTTTAATTGCTTCTGTTGCTATTTTGAAATAATTATCAACGTTAGAATATTTTTTTGCTATGTAATTTTTAGCATATTTTAAATCTGGTAAATATACATCAATATATCCTTTTAACATTTTTAATGTTTCTATATCTTCATAACCATTTGTATTATATATAATAGGAATACTTAATCCTTTTTTTCTTGCAATTTTTATTGCTTCAATTATTTGAGGAACATAACTAGTAGGAGTAACTAAATTTATATTTTCTACATCTTTTTCTTGTTGCAATAAAAATATATTTGAAAGTTCTTCTATTGTTATTTCTCTTCCTTTTCCTAATTGACTTATCTCATAATTTTGACAATATATACAATTTAAATTACAATTCGAAAAAAATACTGTTCCTGAACCTTTTTTACCACTAATGCATGGTTCTTCGAAATCATGTATAGAATATAATGCAATCTTAACTTTGTCTGTTGCTTTGCATCTACCTGTATTTTTCAAATTTCTATTTACACCACATTTATGTGGACATATATTGCATTTATTTAACTGTTCTATCATTTATTTTACACTACCTTTAAATATCTTTAACTTTTTCTACTACTAATTTTTCTTGTTCTTTTTTTAAATATACTTTCTTCTTTGAAAATCTACTAGAATTATTTTTTACCAAATTTTGAATTGATGATTCATTATCATTAGTGTTTACTTTTCCTATTTCTTCTCCCTGAATATTCCTTATTATAATACTTTCTTCTAGTGAATAATCTTCTAAATATTCTGTAATTTCAACAATATATTCATTTTTACTTTTCTTTATATCACTTAATAAAAAAGTATCTTCTTGTGTATCTAAATCAGTTTGAGTTGTTATATATTTATCTATAGTTTCATCATATATAAAACTTTTATTACCTTCTTTAGGAAATTGTTTTGAAAATTCTACGCCAAATAATTCTTTAGCTTTATTTTGTATATCATCATATGATAATTCAAATTCTTCTAAATTCTTTTTTACTACTTCCCATGTCCATAATTCATCTGCATCATTAATATTCTCAAACGTTGGTAATGCTTGATTTGTAATTTCTTTCCACATATATATTTTTGATATATATTTTTCTATATTTTCTACTTCTTGAACTGTAACATTGCTTTTATTAGCCGTATTTCTATAAATAACCATTCCAAAAAATATAATTGCTAAAACACCTATAATGACAAATAACTTCTTCATTAGATTTCCCCCATTTTAGCATCCGCCTTTTTATTGTTTTTTATTCTATCATATAAAACTCTTTTTAACAAGAAAAAATCTAATTAACAAAAATATAGCTTTATTTTATTAATATTATCTTACTCCTTCTATATGAGCAAATCTAATATCTTTAAAACCATATTCTGAAATAGGTTTGTTATAACTATCTAATGTATGTGATGCTATCTTTATACCTGACAGACTATAATGATTATCTATACCAACAACTACTAATGTATGACCAAATTTATTGCCATCAAATGATAATTGTGCAATATCACCTAATTGTACTTCATCTTGGTTTGCTTTTTTTGCATATGGTCCTACTGATTTATTGTTAATTAAAAACTTATACAAAAATTCCACTCCGCTCCATGAGGGTGACTTATTATTACCATTTATATAATACCAACCTTTTTCTTTTACATAATTCATTGTGCCACTTCCTGCATATATACATTGGGATACAAAACTTGTGCAATCTCCTCCTATATTGTCAAAATTATAATATTTAGGATTTCTAGAAAAAGCCCATTTATTTGCGTATTCTATTGTCTTTTGTCTGTTATATTTAATTTTCTTCATATTTTTTCCTTTCTACTTCTTACATCTTTTACTTTCCTATAAACATTTGCACAAAAATTTTTCCATATTTATAACTATTAACAACTCCTATACCAGTATAATTAAAACTAGAGTTTAAAATATTGGCTTTATGTCCAGATGAATTCATCCATGCATTAACAGCTCCACTATTACTTGAATTTGCAGCAATATTTTCACCTGCTGTTTTATAAGATATTTTAAAACTTTTCAACATATCAAATGGCGAACCGTAAGTTGGTGATGTATGAGAAAAATAATTATTTGTAACCATATCCTCTGCTTTTATCCTTGCTACTCTTTGCACTTCGCTATCCACTTTCAAAGCTGATAATCCATTATTTGTTCTTTGTTGATTAATTAAATTGAATACTTCTTTTTCATCTGAGTTCATATTAGATGATATTTGTGTTCCCGAAGAATTTCCTGTATTGTTCTCTGTATTTCCGCTATTATTTGAATTTGGATAAATTGCTTTTACATATTTTTTGCTTACTGCACCAACATAATCTCCTTCTATTTGTACAATATACCAATCTCCCACTCCTGCAAAAACTCTTATATATTCATTTTTCTTTACTGTTGCAACAACTTTATAACCAGTACCTGGTCCACTTCTCACATTTAAAGTAGTTGCTGTTACTAATCCTGTTGAAAAATCCACTTTATAGTAATGTTGCATTCCAAAAGAAGTTGTAAAAATGCCTATCATTAGTAAAAAAGTCATAACCATTATGACTTTAAGTATACTTTTTTTCTTTA
>USQA01000070.1 GCA_900556695.1 uncultured Clostridium sp. | reverse complement strand
TCTGTCATTGTATTAACAATACTATTTATTAAATTATTTTTTGATTTTTCATCATTTTTATTGTAATTAAGAAATTCTTCTGATAAATCTAATACTAAACAATCATCTTCCATATATGTTTTTAAAATTTTAGTTCCTTCAGGTATTATTTTTTCTTCTTTTTCATTTTTTGGTCCCTCAATTAATAAATTAAATAATTTTTCATATGGATTGTTAATAATTTCTTTTATATCTACTAATCTAGCTTCAGGAACTATTTCTTTACTGTCTTTTGAAGGAAAATATAAACTGACTATTGTTTGTCTTAATTGGTTGTCTGCGACCTCTTCTTCTGGAGTATATTCTTCAATTTTATTTTCTTCCTGTTGTTGATTCTTTACATATTTTATTGCAAAAAATCCACCTATTATCACAAATATAAATATTATACCAAAAATAATTACTAGCTTTTTATTTTTCATTTTTACCTCCTCAAAAATCTATTTATTACAAATATTATTATTTGTTTGTCCATTTTAGAACTTATTTTAAATTAAAATTTATACTAAACCGTATATTATTTAAGATTATTATTAATAATTTAGCGGTTTAACCCCTGAACCAATGACAAAACGTCCGTCCCCAGTGGCAAAAAATTGCCAAAAAGGTCCGTCCCCGATGGCAACTTTACAACTTTTTCCATTTGACAAATCGCTATTTTCCGTATAAAATGAAGGGGATTAAAAGATTTTAGTTACATACAAAAAGGAGATTTTGTTATGGAAAATATATTACATGTTGGATTAGATGTTGGTTCAACTACTGTTAAAATTATTGTTATGGATAGTAATAAAAATACAATATATAAGGATTATCAAAGGCATTTTTCTGATACAAAAAATACTGTGTGTTCTGTATTAGAGAGTTTATTGCTTAAGTTTCCTTCTAATATTTTTACTTTGTCGCTTACAGGGTCTGGTGCTATGTCTGCTGCAAAGTTTTTAGGGGTTGATTTTATTCAAGAGGTTGTTTCTTGCAAAAGAGCTGTAGAAAAATATATTCCTAAAACTGATGTTGTTATTGAATTAGGTGGAGAAGATGCAAAAATTATATATTTTGATCAATCTATTGAACAACGTATGAATGGTACTTGTGCTGGAGGTACAGGTGCATTTCTAGACCAAATGGCTTCTTTATTACATACAGATACTGCTGGTCTTAATGAGCTTGCAAAAGGATATCAAACAATCTATCCTATAGCTTCTCGTTGTGGAGTTTTTGCTAAAACTGATGTACAACCTCTAATAAATGAAGGAGCAGCAAAAGAAGATATTGCTGCATCTATTTTTCAGGCAGTTGTTAACCAAACTATTAGTGGACTTGCTTGTGGTAGACCAATTAGAGGAAATGTTGCATTTTTAGGTGGCCCTTTAAATTATTTATCTGAATTAAGAAAAAGATTTATAGAAACATTGCAATTAACTGATGATGAGATAATTGTTCCAGAAGAGGCACATCTTTTGGTAGCAAAAGGAGCAGCATTAGATTCTATTAATTCAGAAACTATAACTCCAGATGAATTAGAAAAGAAAATAGAAAATCTAAAAAATTCACATGATAATACAACAAAACCTTTAGATCCTCTATTTAAAAATAAAGAAGAATATGAGACTTTTAAGGAAAGACATGATAAACACAAAGTAACAAAAAAAGATATAACTAATTATGAAGGCGATTGTTACTTAGGTATTGATGCTGGATCTACAACAACAAAGCTTGTATTAATAGATAATGAAGGTAATCTTCTATACTCTCTATACGGAAGTAATGAAGGTAATCCTTTAAAAAGTGTAATGGAAATGTTAAAAAAATTATATTCTGTTTTACCTGAAAAAGCACATTTACGTTATAGTGGTGTTACTGGATATGGAGAAAAATTAATCCAAACAGCTCTTAATGTTGATTTAAACGAAATAGAGACAATTGCCCATTATACAGCTGCAAAACAATTTGAGCCAGATGTTACAAGTATAGTTGATATTGGTGGACAAGATATGAAATACATTAGAATGAAAAACGGTTCAATTGATAATATCATGCTAAACGAAGCTTGTTCTTCAGGTTGCGGATCATTTATAGAAACATTTGCTAAAAGCTTAAACTTAGAAATATCAGAATTTGTTAAAGAAGCTATTAACGCAAAAAGACCTGTTGATTTAGGTTCTAGATGTACAGTTTTTATGAACTCAAAAATAAAACAAGCTCAAAAAGAAGGATATTCTGTTGGAGACATATCTAGTGGTTTATCTTACTCTGTTATAAAAAATGCAATTCAAAAAGTTATGAAAGTAAGAGATGTAGAAACCCTTGGAAAACATATCGTTGTACAAGGTGGTACTTTCTATAATGATGCTGTTTTAAGAGCCTTTGAATTAATTGTAGGAAAAAATGTTGTAAGACCTGATATCTCTGGTCTTATGGGAGCATATGGAATGGCTTTACTTTCTAAAGAACAATTTGAATCAAATTTAGATATGGAATATTATTCTACAATTTTAAAAGAAGATGAATTAGATAAATTAGAAATTAAAGTAACACATACTCGTTGCAACGGTTGTGAAAACCACTGTAAATTAACAATAAATAAATTCAGCAATGGTCAAAGACATATATCTGGTAACCGTTGTGAAAAAGGTGCTGGAATTATAAATAAATCAAAAAAATTACCAAACCTAGTTCAATATAAATATGAAAGAATATTTGACTATAAACCAATTGAAGAACAATTTGCAACAAGAGGAACTATTGGTATACCTAGAGTTTTAAACATGTATGAAGATTATCCTTTCTGGTTTACTTTCTTTACAAATCTAGGATTTAGAGTAATTATTTCTGAAAAAAGTACTAGAAAAACTTATGAAAAGGGTATGGAATCAATGCCATCTGAATCAGTATGCTATCCAGCAAAACTTTCACATGGTCATATAGAAAGCTTAATAGAACAAGGTATAAAAACAATCTTTTACCCTTGTATGCCATATTCTAGAAAAGAATATGAAAAATCAGACAACCACTATAATTGCCCAATTGTAATTTCATATTCAGAAGTATTAAAAAACAATGTAGAAAACTTAAAAAGAGATGATATAAAATTTATTAATCCTTTCTTACCTTTTGATAAGAAAAATTTAGTAAAAAAAGTATTAGAATTAGACGAATTTAAAGAATACAACTTTACAAAAGCTGAATTAAATGAAGCTGCTGAAAAAGCTGAGGCAGAATACCAAAAATGCAAAAAAGATATTAGAGAAAAAGGAACTGACACTGTAAGATATATTGAAGAAAACAACCTAAAAGGAATTGTTTTAGCAGGTCGTCCATATCATATTGACCCTGAGATAAATCATGGTATTGATACTTTAATTACATCATTAGGTTTATGTGTATTAACTGAAGATAGTGTATCAGACAAAACTGAGGCAAAAAGACCTTTAAGAGTTGTTGACCAATGGGTATTCCATGCAAGATTATATGCAGCAGCAGATTTTGTTGGAAAACATGATAACTTAGAATTAATCCAACTAAATTCATTTGGTTGTGGTGTTGATGCTGTAACAACAGATCAGGTAGAAGAAATATTATCAAGCTATAATAAAATGTATACTTTAATAAAAATAGATGAAGTAAATAACTTAGGAGCAGTTAGAATTCGTATACGTTCACTTCTTGCTAGTATGAAAAAACGTGAAGCAGAAAAACAAATAGAACATCTTGATGGAGATTATGGAATTAAGAAAGAAATATTCACAAAAGAAATGCGTAAAGATTATACTATCTTATGTCCTCAAATGGCTCCTATTCACTTTGAATTATTAGAAACAGCTGTTAGATCATGTGGATATAATCTTGTTCTTTTAAGAGAATGTACTCAAAAAACAGTTGAAACAGGCTTAAAATATGTAAATAATGACGCATGTTATCCATCTATCTTAGTTACAGGACAAATGATAGAAGCATTACAATCTGGAAAATATGATATAAACAAAACAGCTTTAATTATGTCTCAAACAGGCGGTGGATGTAGAGCAACAAATTATATTGGATTTATCAGAAAAGCTCTAAAAGATGCAGGTTTTAGCAACGTACCTGTTATTTCATTTAATGTAGTTGGAATGGAAAAAATGCCTGGATTTAAATTGACAATTCCAATGATAGATAAAATGATAAAAACAGTTGTATATGCTGATTTACTTCAAAAAATGCTTACTAAAAACAGAGCATATGAAGTAAATAAAGGTGAAACTCAAAAATTATTTGATACATGGATGGAAAAATGTAAAAAACTATTAGTAAAATCTACTAATAAAGAATTTAAACAAAGTATTTATGACATAGTAAACGATTTCGAAAAAATAGAATTAGACACATCTGTTGAAAAACCAAAAGTTGGAATCGTAGGAGAAGTACTAATTAAATATCATCCATTTGGAAATAACTTTGTAGCAGATCTTCTAGAAAAAGAAGGTGCTGAAGTAATACTTCCAGACTTTATGGGATTTGTTAAATTTATGGCAACACACAAAATCACATTTAATAATTTATTAAATACTAATAAAACATCTGCAAAATTAAGCAAAGCTGCAATTAAAATTATAGATATATTAGAAAAAGACTTAAAAATAGCATTAGCTAATTCTAAAAAAGATTATTTGCCTCCATGTGACATTTGGCATCTAGAAAATATGGTAAAAGATGTTTTATCAATAGGTAACCAAACTGGTGAAGGATGGTTCTTAACAGCTGAAATGATTGAATATATTGAACATGATATACCAAATATTATATGTGTACAACCATTTGCTTGCTTACCAAACCATGTTGTTGGTAAAGGTGTTATTAAAACTATTAGAGAAAAATATCCAGAAGCCAATATATCTCCTGTTGATTATGATCCAGGTGCAAGTGAAGCAAATCAAACAAATAGAATTAAATTATTAATGACTGTTGCTAAAGATAATTTAAAAACAAAGCAAAATGCAAAAAGGGCTATAGATTCAGAAAATCAAAAAGAAGAAAAATCTGAAAATAAAATATCTAATTAATATATTTTTATAGGAGAGTTTTCAATACTCTCCTATTTTTATTCATTTAATTTCTTTTTTATATTATTAATCTCCATTTTTGTCTGTCTATATCCTAATTTATAAAGCTCATCAATTTTACTCATGTCCAGCAATCCAACTTTATCACTTTTAATTTTTATATTATAATCTGTTCCTTCCAATTCATAATTAGATAACTCTCTTCCAATTAAACTTAGCGAACGCCCTGCAACTTCTACTAAATTTTTGCTACAGGTTTCATTTATATCATCATCAAAAATAATATTTATTACTTTGTCAGCTCCTAAATCTTTAAGCTCTTTCCATGGAACGTTTTCTCTTACTCCACCATCAATCAATTTTGTATCTTTATATTTGCATGGACAAAATACCACAGGATAACTACAACTACCTCTTACTGCCTTCCCTATTGCTATATCATTTACAAATAAAATTTCATCTGAAATTCTATTTTCTATATTACATGAAGTAAAACATATAACATTTCCATTACATAAGTCTACACTAGGTATAACTAGCGTTTTTTTTATATCCGTAATATTATATATATTTTTTTCATTACACACTTTATTAATTAACTTTTCTATTTGCTTTCCTGAATTTAATCCACTTATTATTACTCTACCTGTGAATAATAATCCAAAAATAAGCTTAAATATTTGCAATATATCAACATATTTTATTTTCTTACAATACTTTTTAAAAATATTATATATTTCATCTGAACTAAATCCAGCTGCATATAAACATGCTACTATACTACCTGAAGAAGTTCCTCCTACATATTCAAAATGAATATTTTCCTCCTCAAATGCTTTTATTGCACCTATATGTGCAGCACCTTTTACTCCTCCGCCTGCCAAACATAAACCTTTTTTCATAAAAATCACCTGATATAATTTATGAAAAAAAACTATTGTTGTGCATATTTTTTATTGAACAGCTTTATTTTTTGTGTTATATTATATATGAGGTAAGTTTTATGAAAAAAAATTATTATGATATATTACAAATAAATAAAAATGCAGCACCTGAAATAGTTGAAAAAGCATACAAAACTCTTGTTAGAATGTATCATCCTGATTTGCAGGAAGGTGCTAATAAGCAAGAATATGAAGAAAAATTAAAGCTTATTAATGAAGCTTATGAAACTTTGTCAAATGAACAAAAAAGGAAACAATATGATCTTGAACTTGAACAAATAGAACAAATGAAAAGACAACAAGAAAATGTTAAAAACTCTTATTCTAATTTTAATAATTCTTATAACCCGAATGTTTCAAATAATCAATATCAGAACCCAAATAATTATAATAACAACTATGATATTAACGAAAAAGTTGAACAGGCTAGAATACAAAATGAAAAACAAAGAATTTATGAAGAAGAAGAATACAATAGACAAGTAAATGAAGCTATTAATAAGGCTTATCATGATGCTTATATTCAAGATTTGAAAAGTAGAGGTTACAAAATTAGATATAAAAAAACAACTCTAATCCTGCTGATTGTAA
>USQA01000069.1 GCA_900556695.1 uncultured Clostridium sp. | reverse complement strand
AATGTAAAAATAACTGTAGGAGAAAAAGAATTTACTAATAAATATACTTTAAGAAAATAGCAAATACCGGTAAATTTAAAAAAATAAACAAAAAAATAAAAAGATATAGTATAATAATTACAGAAGGAATAATAAAAAACAAAAGAAAGGAAATCAAGCCATGGATGTAAGAAAAAGACAACCATTAGGAGTTGAATTAGTAAAAAGAGGAATAGTTGGAGAAGCTGATATAAGTAATGCTTTAGAATATCAAAGAGATTATCCAAATAAAAAGATAGGAGAAATTTTATACTTACAAAATGCATGTGAACCAACTAAATTAATAGAAGCTATAGGGGATATATTAGGAACAAAAGGAATTTTATTAACAAGGAATTCTATAAAAATAAAAATAACAGATTATATTTCTATAGATATCGCAAAAAAGAACAAAGTTATACCTTTTGAAGTTTCACAAGGTAAAATAAAAGTTTGTTTTGCAACTACTACAAATAGTAGAAATATGGATTCTATTAGAATGCTAATGCTTAATAAAGGATTAGTAATGGAAACATATATAACTTTTGAAAGTGATATTGATAAAATTATAAATTCTTTAGAAGGATCATCAGTTAGTAATTTTAATGCGCCATCAGGAAGAAATGATACTGTAACAAGTTTAGTAGATAGCATAATAAAAACAGGAATGGAAAGAAGAGCAAGCGATATTCATATTGAGCCATTAACAGATAAAGTTAGAGTAAGATATAGAATAGATGGTGAACTTTTTACAGCTACTGAAATAGATAAAGAAAAACAAAGCCAAGTAATAGGAAGACTAAAAGCAATATCAAATATGCATCAAGAAAAACAAGAAGCACAAGATGGTAGAATATTAATGTATGAAGATTATAATATACGTGTATCTTCTCAACCAAATGTTAATGGAGAAAAATTTGTTTTAAGATTACTAAAGAAAAATACGGACATAAGAAGTATTTTTGAATTAGGATTTCCTTATGATGAGAACTATTTTAAAAAGAGTATTAATAAGAAAAATAGTATGACAATTATAGCAGCACCTACAGGAGAAGGTAAAACAACTACATTATATAGTATAATAGACTACTTAAATAGACCTGAAATAAATATAACAACAATAGAAGATCCTGTAGAAATAAGAATAGAAGGATTAAATCAAATTGAGATTGATAATAAAGCATCTTTTTCAAGTTCACTAAGAACTGTTTTAAGACAAGATCCAGACATTATATTAGTAGGAGAAATAAGAGATAGAGAGACAGGAGAAATAGCAATACAAGCTGGACAAACAGGACATTATGTGTTATCAACTATTCATACAATAGATTGTATGGAAGTTATTACAAGACTCAGAAAAATGGGAATATCAGATTATGATATTTCAAGTACACTTGCTACATGTATTTCTCAAAGACTTGTTAGAAGACTATGTCCAGAATGCAAGCAAAAGAGAAAATTTAATGAAGAAGAAAAGAAAGTAATTGAAACAATAGGAAATAAATATGGAATAGATTTTGATACATCAGGTGATACATATGATGCTGTAGGATGCAAACATTGCAACAACACAGGATATTATGAAAGAATAGGACTATTTGAAGTTTTAAATTTAACAGATGAGATAAAAGAAGAAATAATGAACGGAAAATCTAGTATAGAAGTAAGAAAAAAAGCTTTAGAAGGAGATTATAAACCCTTGATAATAGACGGAATTAATAAAGTAATACAAGGATATACTACACTAAGCGAATTAAACAAAAAATTACTTATTTACTAAGGATAAAAGGAGGAATTTTTATTATGAATATGGATGCAATATTAGATGAAGCAATAAGATTGGATGCATCAGATGTGCACTTAATATGTGACAATAGACCAATGCTTAGAATTGCAAGGGATTTAATCCCGGTAGAAAATAGCGAGGTTTTAACACCAGAAGATATGAATGATATATATGATTATTTAGTAAAAGGAAATTTGGAAAAAGATGAAGTATTTAATACAACAAGAAAATTAGATATTTCATATCAATATAAAGATATAAGACTAAGAGTTAATATATCTTTATCTGATGATATTCCATTATGTACTTTAAGGTTGATAAAAAATGAATTACCATCATATGAATCATTAGGTGTACCAGATATTGTTAGAAGAATGACATACCAACCACAAGGATTAATACTTGTAACTGGTAAAACAAACTCAGGTAAGAGTACAACTTTAAATGCTTTAATAAACTATATAAATGAAAATCAAAATAAAAAAATATTAACACTAGAAAACCCAGTAGAATACAAACATCATTCTAAAAAATCACTTATTGTACAAAAGGAAATAGGAAGAGGAAGAGATAGTTTAACATTTAGTGATGGTGTAAAAAACTCATTAAGAGAAGACTGTGATATACTAGTAATAGGAGAGATTCGTGATAAAGTAACAATGGAAGCAGCGATAGAAATGGCAGAATCAGGACATTTAGTAATAGGAACTTTACACACAAAATCTTGTGCTGAAACAATAGACAGAATGATTAACTTCTATGAAGTAAGAGATCAAGCAACAATAAAATATATGTTATCATCATTATTAAAATTGGTTGTTTCACAAAGATTATTAAAAGGAAGAGATGGAAAACTTGTATTGGTTCCAGAAGTTATGGTTGTAGATAATATAGTAGCTGGAATTATAAGAAAAGAAAAATTAAGTGTATCAGAAATAGAAGATGCAATACAAAGTAATTTAGAAAAAGGAAGTATTGGATTAATAAATTCTTTAGCGGAACTATTTGTAGAAGATAAAATAACACTAGAGCAAGCAAAAGCTCAAATAGAAGAGAAAAACTTAGAAATTTTAAATAGAACAATTATGCAATTAAAAATAAAAAGAGATAGAAGATAATTTATAAGGAGGATGCATTCATGCCAACATATACGTATAGAGCTGTAACTAAAACAGGACTTGTTGTTAGAAATAAAGTTGAATCTGCTAGTAGAATGAATTTGATAAAATCTCTAAAAAATAATGGCTTAATGCCAATAGCAATTGAACAAGTTTCTTATAAATCAGCTAATAGACAAAAAAAACAAAAGAAAAATGTTACAGATATACAAGAAATAATGAAAAACGTTAACACAACGCAATTAGGTAGAGAAAAAAATAAAACATTAACAACAAAGGAAAAAGTAAATTTATATTTTGCAAAATCAGAAAAAATAACAACGAGAGATTTGGTTATATTTACTCAAAACTTTTATCTATTAAAAAAGGCAAACTTCAATAATATACATGCATTATCAACAATTATTGAAAGTACAGATAACTTATCATTTAGAGGAATTTTAGAAGATATTCTAGCAGGAGTTGAAGCCGGTGAAAACATGTACACAACAATGGAATATTATTCAAATGTATTCCCATATATTTATATAAATATGATTAAAGTAGGGGAGCTATCTGGATCATTAACAAATTCTTTGCAACAAGCAGTAAAATATTTAGATGAAAGTGAAGCTTTAAACAAAAAGATAAAATCAATTTTAATTCCTAATATAGTACAATTTGCTTTGTTATTAGTTATGCTTATTGTAGGAACACTTGTTGCAATACCAGCTATTCAAGGTATATTTGATGAATTAGGAACAGATGAAACATTACCAGCTGTAACATTATGGTTTGCAGACTTCTTAGATGGAGTTATTAAACATTGGTATGTTCCAGTGACTATAATAGTTGCAGCAGTTGCAGGTGTGTTATTTTATATAAATACACCAAAGGGAAAATATAATTTCCATTATTTTAAATACAAAATGCCTATATTTGGACCTTTAATATATGCATTAGATTTTTCAAGATTAATGAAAGCTATGTTATTAAACTTAAAAAATGGAATGAGAATTCAAGATGCTATAGAAGTAAGTAAAAATGTAGTACAAAACTATGTAATGCTATCAATAATAGAAACATCTATAAACAATATATTAATAGGACAATCATGGATAGAACCATTCGAAAAATCAGGTTTGTCATCATCAATGACAACAGAAATGCTTAAAATAGGTATGCAAACAGACTTAACAGAAATGATGGAGAAACTAGTAGAATATATGGATATAGATATAGATAATATTATGAATAAAATAATGAAAGCATTACCACAAGTTGTATATGCAATAGTAGGTGCTGTATTGATATTCTTCGTACTTGTAGTATTAGTGCCATGTATTCAAGTTTATATGGGAAATTTCTTGTTCTCAGCATATGGAGTATAAAAAAATTGCCAAAGGGGACGGACCTTTTTGGCAACTTTTTTAATTTTAAGAGAAAATTATGTAGGTTACTAGTGTGATGTTATATAATAATAAAAAAATTCTAAGAAATAAAATATAGATTGTAATTATAGATAGTATAATAGATAAAAATGTTCAAATATAGAAAGGAGCAAAAATGAAGATAGGAATTGATATAGGAGGAAGCCATATTGCAATAGGAGTTGTTAACAGTAATGGAATAATTGTGGAAAAGATAGAAAAAAGATTAACTCAAAAAGAAAAAACAAATATACAAAAATCAATAGAAGAATACATTATAAAAAATGTTACAGAATTTATAAAAAAATATAAGATAGAATTAGTTGGAATAGCTGCTCCGGGAACTATAAAAGATGGGGTTATTTTATGGGGTGGTAATTTAAATGTAACAAACTATGATATAGTAGAAAAATTACAAAATAAAATAAAATTACCAATAATAATAAGAAATGATGCCAAATGCGCAGCTGTTGCAGAGAAAAATTATGGATGCCTAAAAGGATATAATAGAAGTTTATTTTTAACTTTAGGAACAGGAATAGGCGGAGCTGCATTTTTAGATGGAAAATTATTAGAAGCAGGAACTCGCTCTGGATATGAATTTGGACACATGATTATAGAAAAAAATGGAATAGAGTGTGTATGTGGAAGAAAAGGATGTTTTGAAAGATATGCTTCTATGAAATCATTTAAAAATAAACTAAGAAATGCTTTGGGATTAGATGAAACAACTAGAGGCGAAGAGTTGCTAAAAATGGTAAGAGACAATAATGAAGAAAATAAAAATTATGAAATAATAGAAAATAGTGTCTCAGAATATATTGAAGATTTAAGTATAGGAATTAGCAATTTAATAAATATATTTGAACCTGAAGTTATCGGCATTGGAGGAAGCTTCGTACATTTTGAAGATGTATTTTTAGGAAGACTTAGAGATAAGATAAACAAAGAAAATGAAAAAATAATAGGAAGAGAAAATGTTTTAATAAAAACAGCTGTATTAGGAAATGATGCAGGAATCATAGGAGCTGTTTGTGATAAATGAAAAACTAACTATAAAATATAAAAATAAATTTATTATAAGAGGAGGAAAAGAAATGTCATACATAATTTGCCAATCATGTGGAAATGGTTCTATGCAGACATTAGATATAAATATATGCAGTAGATGTATAAAATTAGGAAATGATAAAACTAAAATTTTAGCAATAAAAAAATACTTGGAAAAACACCCTGAAGCTAAATTTCAGGAAGTAAGTCAAGCTCTTGGCATAAGTAGAGAAGTCATGGATAGACTTTTAAAGGAAGGAAGTTTGATGTTAGTTCAAGATGGAGAAAAGATATGCATCAAAGAGCAAGAGAAAGATAAAGATGAAATAAAAAGGGAACAAAAAAGACAAAATTTGATTAAACAATTATCTAATATGGATAATTATTCAAAACAAAGATTTAATAAAGAAGAAAGATCAAAATTATTAATAGATTTAGAAAAAAGAAGAAAAAATGGAGAAGAAAGATAAAATATTTTATTAAAAAGCTTGCACATAGTGCAAGTTTTGTGTTATAATAATGAACGTTAGTAAACACACAAAGAGAGTTTTAAGGGAAGTGCCTATATAAATAGGTCCTAAAAAATGAAGAACTTTGTGGAAGTAAAAACAAAAAGGGAGGAATGAAAAATGGCAGTAGTTGCAATGAAACAATTACTAGAAGCAGGTGTTCACTTTGGACATCAAACAAGAAGATGGGATCCTAAAATGGCTGAATATATATTCCAAGCTAGAAATGGAATTCACATCATCGATTTACAAAAAACATCAAAAAAATTAGATGAAGCATATAGCTTTGTCAAAGAACAAGCAGAAGAAGGGAAAACAGTTTTATTTGTTGGAACTAAAAAACAAGCACAAGAATGCATGAAAGAAGCTGCATTAAAATGTGGAATGTACTATGTTGATCAAAGATGGTTAGGAGGAATGCTAACAAACTTTGGAACAATCAAAACAAGAATTCAAAGATTAAAAGACTTAGAAACAATGGCAGAAGATGGTACATTTGATGTATTACCTAAAAAAGAAGTAATATTACTAAAAAAAGAAATGGAAAAACTAGAAAAAAACTTAGGTGGAATTAAAGACATGGAAGAATTACCAGGAGTTATATTCTTAGTAGATCCTAAAAAAGAAAGAATAGCAATATTAGAAGCTAAAAAATTAGGAATTCCAGTTGTAGGTTTAGTTGATACAAACTGTAACCCAGAGGATGTTGATTATGCAATACCTGGAAATGATGACGCTATACGTGCTGTAAAATTAATTGCAGATGTAATGGCAAATGCAATCATTGAAGGACATCAAGGTGAA
>USQA01000068.1 GCA_900556695.1 uncultured Clostridium sp. | reverse complement strand
AGACTTTTTAAGTGTAAAACTTGGATATAATGAAATTGGTATATATATTGCAACTATAATATCTTCTTTAATAAATTCTATATTATTATTAATTCTTTCTAAATATAAATTGTTTAAAATGTCTTTTGATTATATAAAACAAATTTTATACTTTGCCAAAGATCTAATATTTAATAAATTTATACAAAGGATTGTAAATATATATTATACACATGTTGCTAGTTCATTTGGAACAAGTATATATGCAATACATTGTGTATGTGGAACAATTATTGATACATTATGCGAGATAATTGAAGGATATTATTCTGGATTATTAGTTGAATATTCAGATGATATAGAAAATAAAAAAGAAAATTTATTAAATAAAGTAGATAATATTGAACTATATGGAATTATTTTTGCTACATTATTTATTCCTGTATTTATATATCCTCTATGGTTTGCTTTAGGAAATTCTGTTCCTTGGAATAAATGCAATCCATATATATGGTTATATTCTATAGAATTTATAGCAACAGTAGCAGGATGTAATTATAGAGCTTATCTTTCAGCCAATAAGAATACAAAAGCTATTAGAATGATGGCTTTTATAGGTGGTTTATGTGTAAGAGTTCCTTTGTGTTATATTATATATAAATTTAATATAGGAATAATTGGATTATCTGTTGTATGTGGTATTGATAGAACTGTAAGAGCGCTATATTTAAGATTGTATATTAAATCAAAAAAGAAAATATTATTTACTTAATTTACATTATAAATAAATAGAAAAAAAATAATAAAACAATGGAAAATAATAAAATTCCATTGTTTTTTAGTATTGGAGGCGACACCCGGATTCGAACCGGGGATCAGAGTTTTGCAGACTCGTGCCTTAGCCACTTGGCTATGTCGCCATATCTAATTATATGTTCTATTTTTTTATATAGAACTTGGAGCGGGAAACGGGGCTCAAACCCGCGACCTCTGCCTTGGCAAGGCAGCGCTCTATCAACTGAGCTATTCCCGCATATCTTTATTTATACAATTATATGTTTAAGCATATAAAATAATACCAAAAATACGTTATATTGTCAAGTAATATAACGTATTTTTTCTATTGTTCTTTTTCTTCTTTTTTAGGTTTGTTCCAAGATATATAATCACATGAAGCCGGATTATTTTCACAAATATAATATTTTCTTCTTTTCTTTGTTTTTCTAACTTGTATTGTTCCTCCACACTTTGGACATGGTTCTTCTATTGTTTCTATAATAGGTTTTGCATTTTTACATTCAGGATATCCTGGACATGCTAAAAATTTTCCATATCTACCATATTTATATACCATCATTCTTCCACATTTTTCACATGGTACATCAGAAACTTCTTCAACCAACTCTACCTTTTCTAACTCTTTTTCTACCTTTTCTAATTCTTTTTCAAAAGGTCCATAGAATTCTCTTATCATATTTTTCCATGGTTCTTTTCCTTCTGCAATTTCATCAAATTCGCTTTCTATTTCTGCTGTGAATTCTACATTTATTACATCTGTAAAATTTTCTATTAATATTTTATTTACTATTTTTCCTAATTCTGTTGGCGCTAATTGTTTTTGTTCTTTTTCTATATATCTTCTATCTAATATAGTAGTTATTGTAGGTGAATATGTACTAGGTCTACCAATTCCTTTTTCTTCTAATGTTTTTACCAAACTTGCTTCTGTATATCTAGGTGGTGGCTCTGTAAAACTTTGTTTTGGATCAATTTTAACTAATTTTAACTCTTCTTTTTCTTTGATATCTGGAAGCATTCCTTCTTTTTCTTCTTCTTTAGAATCTGTTCCTTCTACATATAACGTCATAAATCCTTTAAATTTAAGAGTTTGACCATTTGCTTTAAAAGTATATCCATTTGCATTTATTGTTACTGACATAGTATCATAAATTGCTGCTGACATTTGGCTAGCCATAAATCTATTATATATAAGTTTATATAATTTATATTGATCTTTTGATAATGCATCTTTTATTTCTTCTGGATTTATATCAATATATGTTGGTCTTATTGCCTCATGTGCATCTTGGGAGTCTTTTTTTGCTTTATAATATCTATTTTCGTAATATTCATCACCATAATTTTTAGTAATTTGTTCTTTTGCTATTGCTCTTGCTTCTTCAGATATTCTTGTAGAATCTGTTCTCATGTAAGTAATTAAACCAACTGTTCCTTTTTCAGGTATTTTAACACCTTCATATAATCCTTGTGCTATTGTCATTGTTTTCTTTAAAGTAAATCCTAGTTTTCTAGATGCTTCTTGTTGCATTGTACTTGTTGTAAATGGTGGTGCTGGATTTCTCTTTTTCTCGCTTTTCTTTATATCATCTACAATATATTTAGCTTTTTCTATTGTCTTTAAGATTTTTTGTACTTCATCTTCTGAATGAATTTCTTGTTTCTTTCCATTTTCTCCATAAAATTTAGCTTGGAATTCTTTTTTTGTTTCTTTATCTTGTAAATTTGCATATATATTCCAATATTCTTCTGGAATAAATTTTTCTATTTCTTCTTCTCTGTCTACAATTAGTTTAACTGCTACAGACTGAACTCTTCCAGCTGATAAACCTCTTCTTACTTTTTTCCATAAAATTGGACTTATTTTATACCCAACAATTCTGTCTAAAACTCTTCTTGCTTGTTGTGCATCAACTAAATTTAGATCTATATTTCTTGGCTCTTTTATTGCTTTTTTTACTGCACTTTTTGTGATTTCGTTAAATGTTACCCTTGTTATTTTTTCTTTTTCTTGGTTTAGTATATAAGCAAGATGCCAAGCTATTGCTTCTCCTTCACGGTCAGGGTCAGTTGCAATATATATTTTTTTTGCCTTTTTGGCTTCATTTTTTAATGATTTTATTAAATCGCCTTTCCCCCTAATATTTATATATTCAGGTTCAAAGTCATTTTCAATATTAACTCCTAATTTAGATTTCGGTAAATCTCTAATATGTCCCATAGATGCTACTACTTTAGTACTTCCACCTAAAAACTTTTTTATTGTATTCGCCTTTGCAGGTGATTCTACTATAATTAACTTATCGGCCATGTAATCCTCCTTAATGATATATTTACTAATCATATTCATTATACTATAGTATTTTAGAATAAATTTCCACAATTTGCAATAGAATTGTGGAAATTTAAACAACATATTATTTTTATGAGAATATAATTTTTCTTGATAGATCTGTTATTACGTCTTTTACTCCTATTGGAGTCACTTTATTATTTTTAAGAATTTCTAAAATATTATTTACTCTTTCTTCATCACTTGATAAATATTTTATTTCTTTTTCTTCTACCTTTATTTCATCTTTTGTATATTCTGTTTTTACTACATTTATACCAAATTTTGATATTTTATTATTTTTTAATGTTCTTGCTTCATTTTTTACTTTATAATATTCTAATTTAATTTTATGATCTATTTTTGATTCTTTTAGTTCTTTCTCATTTACAAAAGTACTTCCATATAAAGTTACCACTTTTTTTATTCCTCCTCTTTTGTTCAAGCTTTTTTATAATACTACTGTTATTCAAGGAATTCAAGCATTTTTCATCGCATTTTATATCATAAAATTTTATTTTTTTACATAATTTGATACATAGTTTAAAAATAACTTAATAATCAATTTTTTTCGATATTCTTTTCACTCAATATATTTATTTTAATTTATTGTTTTAAGCTCTTTTTATATGTTTTATATTCTGGCATTATACTTTCTACTAAATCCCAAAAATCTTTTGAATGATTCATGTACTTTAAATGACACATCTCATGTAAAACAACATACTTTATAACGTCTTCTTCTTTAATAGCCAATTGTTTATTAATAGTGATATTTTTGTTTGTTGAACAACTTCCCCATGCATATTTAATATCTCTTATTCTAACTTTATTTGGATATAAATTTAGTTTATCTGCATATTCCTTCACACTATCTTTTATTATATTTTCTAGTTTTTTTACTTCTTCTTTACTAATTGTTTTATTTATTTTCTCTTGTTTTTGGCTTTCATTTACTTTGTTATATATCCATTTAGCTTTTTTATTCACAAAATCTACTATATATTTTTCTTTAAGTCTTAAAGGAACTTTAACTATTACTTTTCCTTCTTTTATGTAAATATACATGTTTTTTATTTTTGCTCTTACTATTTCATATAATATTTTTTTGTCATTATACTCTACAAAATTCATATTTTGCTCCTTTGTCATATATTTTTATTTCTTATAAAATCTCCATTAAACTCATCTGATAATATATCCATGCTTATAATATCATAATATTTTCCATTTAGATATTCACATTTCCTTCTCCTACCATATTCTTTAAAGCCACATTTTTCATAGCATTTCAAAGCTCTTGCGTTAAATTCCATTAAATCTAATTTAATATTATATAAATTTAAGTATTTAAATCCATATTCTAATATCAATTTAATTGCTTCTGTTCCATAACCTTTATTTCTAAAATCTTTATCACCTATAAATATTCCTAAAGTAGCAGTTCTATTATGCCAATTAATTTTTTCTAATGAAACTGTTCCTATCATTTTATTATTATCTAGTGTAACTATAACAAATGTTGATTCTGGACTATTGTTTTCTTCTAGATATTTCTTTTCTCCTTCAATTGTTATAAGCGTTCCGCTTCTTCCTAAATAATCTGTCGTCTCAAAGTCATTTAACCATTGAGTGAATTGCTCTACATCTTCACTATTTCTAGGTGATAAATATATTCTATCCCCTATGATCTTTTTAAAATACTTCATATTATCCCCTCCATTAAAAATCAAAAAACCTCACTTAAGAAATCTTTTATTAAGACTCCTCAAGCAAGGCTAACTTACTTTTCTGTGTAAACAACTATTGTTGTTTTTATATCGCTCGGTAAATACCTAGATATACTCCTAATATAGTTTTTATTTTAACATGCAATTTAGACTTTGTCAATTTTTTTATTTCACATCTTTATATTGTGTTTTACACTCTATATTTCAATCTAAAAATTATTTTAGTTTCTTTCTAGTTTTCTTTTTTGTATCATATACGTAATTTTGCTTGTAAAATTAGATGAAGAAATTTTAGCTCCAAATCTTGCTAATTTAACATCTATTCCTGGTACAATATAAAATTTTCCTTGTTCTAATTTTTTTATAGCGTATTGTGCTACTTTTTCACTATTTGCTTCTCTCATATGAAATTTAACATTTGCTACCTTATTAAAGTTTGTATTTACTGGTCCAGGACATAATATGCTAATTTTAACATTAGATTTTTCTTTTTTTAACTCTTCCCTAATTCCTTCAGATAATCTAACAACATATGCTTTTGTAGCATAATACGTGGACATTAACGGTCCAGGCATAAAACCAGCTATTGATGCCACATTTAAGATTTTTCCTTTTTCTTTTTTCTTCATATCTATTAAATATAATTTTGTCAAAATATGATATGCTATAATATTTGTTTTTATCATATTTATCTCTTTATTTAAATCGGTCTTGGCAAAATTTCCATAATCTCCAAAACCAGCATTATTAATGAGAATATCAATATTTTTTACTTTTTTGTGAAGATTCTTACAATTTTCTTCTATTGATAAATCCATTGCATATATCTCTATTTTCACATTGTTTTTTTCTAATTCTCTTTTCACATTTTGTAGCTTTTCTTCATCTCTTGAAACAAGCGCTAAATCATAACCTTTCTTACTTAATATTTTTGCAATATCTCTTCCGATTCCTGATGATGCTCCTGTAATTAATGCCTTCATAATATTCACCTCTTATTATATATTTTTAACAATTTTCTGAATAATATAATTAAGGCAGATTTATATCTGCCTACTATGTTTATTATCTTTTTCGACTATTTAAATATTCTATAATTTCATTCACACATTTATCTAACTCTATATTTTGAAATCTCTTTTCTATTTTTGTTTTTTTTATGTTTTCTTCTGAAAAATCTTTACTATCAGCGATAAACCTTCTACATAATTCTGTATATTTAGGCTCTTTTTGTTTCTTTTCTCTTTGAATCGCTCTTTCTAGTCTAATTCCATCTTCTACTTCTATATATATCGGAATTAATTCTTTTTTAAAATACTCTTTCATTTTGTTATATGATTCTAATGTTCCTAGCATAATTAAATCTTTTTTTGTATCAAATTGTTTATCTGCAATAGTTGCATAGGTCCATGGTCCATGTATTGTTTGATATGTTCTATATTCTATTAATTTATCCTTTTCTTTTCCATTTATATATTTTTGCATTTCATCATCTGTTATATAATTATATGTTTCTCCTGGTATTTCTCCTTCTCTTATTGGTCTTGTTGTATACATTACATATGTGTTTACTTCTAATTTATTTTTTATTATATTAAAAATTGTATCTTTTCCAGATGAACTTTTTCCCATAATATAAATTATATTCATATTATCACCTTAATCCTCTTTTTTCTCATTTTTTTCTTTTTTTACTTCTTCATTTTTTTCTAACATTTTATTTATTGTATTTAAAATATCATCTGAATTTTCATCAAAATCATCTTTTACTAAATTGAACATTTTCCTCTTCTCCTTCCGATTTTTATTATACTATTTTATTTTTCTAAATTCAATAATTTATCTATATGTTATGGACTTTTTGCGATTTTTATTATAAACTTATTTTAGTAATATAAGGAGGACT